>JAHJDR010000006.1 GCA_018812345.1 bacterium
GCCGAGAACAAGGGGAAGAAGAATGTTTATCGCTGCAGAGAGACGTCGATAAAAGAAAAGAATAAGAAATAAGATGCCGCAAAAAGCAATGAGGGCCGTGTTGTAAATATCATTTATAAGAGACTGGTATTCGTCTATTTTATTACGAAAACTGCCGCCAATGGTTGCTGTAAGCTCAGGATTAACTGTTTTTGGTGAGTTGTTTTTTAAAATGTTTTGTAGGTCATTAAGGCCTTTTTTGACAAAGTTAATGTTTGTTTGTGATCCTTTGGGCCAGACCTGAATAGCTGTATATAAAAGATTGGGATCTTCAAAATAAGCAGAGCCAAAACTGGTTCTTTGATATTTTTTCTCGATGTCATCAAAGTTGAGTTTGTTGCCCCCATTATCTTCTTCAAAATCAATGATGATGGGGTTTTTATTGACTTGAATGTTATGTTCTGTGCGTCGATAGATTTCTTCAAGGTCTTCTAGGGCCACAAAAAGAAATTTACTTTTTTCAATTTTTTCCCAGCCCTTTTTATATTCCGCAAAATCAACCCAATTAAGTTTTGAAATTTCATCAGAAAGAGTTTTGGCATATTGTCTGCGGATTTCAGGCGAGGCGCCTTCAAGCACAATTTTAAAATCACCAAACCCACCTGTTTTTTCCATGACTTTTTTCAAGTTTTGAACAGAGGCAAAGTTTTCTGGCAAAAAAGCCATGTAATCACTATCTATTTTAATGTTGGGGAGAATGCTTAGGCTCCACATTGTCAACGCCATGCCCAGGATGATGATGAGCACATAGTGTTTCGTGATCGCTTGAGCGATACGGCCGAGGTTTTTAGGGGTCCAAATAGCGGAGACTATGCGCATGGTGGCAAAATACTATGTCAGAAGATCAATCACAGTCAATCGAACTTATTTTTATCTTGAGGAACTCATTGAGAGCCAAGGCGGCAAAGATGATGCTTCCGCCAGTTAACAGTCTTGCAAGGTTTACGCTTTCGCCAAAAAAAACAACGGCAAAAAGTATTGCTAAGGGGATTTTGATATTGTTTAAAATTGCCAGAGAGCCTGTATTGGTAAGTTTAGCGCCATAGTTCCAGAGGAAAAAGCAAAGGCCAGAGGCAATAAGGCCTAGGTAGAGAAGAACAAACATTTGAGTGATGCTAATACTTACCATTGTCCAAGAAACTGTGAGGCTGGCTGACAAAGCTGTGATCAGGACAGCGCCTAAATATAATAAGCCAAAAACATTTCTGTCTTTTAAGAGCGAATTATCTTTCAAGAGTTTTTTGTAGTAAATTTGACCAAAGGCAAAGCTCATGTTTGAAATTTGCATGAGCACAAATCCCCATTGAAAGTCTTTTAAACCAATATCTTTGTAAACAATGATGCCTGTGCCAAAAACAGCCAGTGATGTCGTTATGAGAAACAGGGGGTGAAACTTTTTTGTAAGCAGATCATTGATCAGCGTTACACACAAGGGGGTAAAAATTGTGAATAGAGCAATTTGATAGGCCTTAAGATATTGGTAGGCGTGTATGTAAGCGATGTACATAATACCAAATTGAATCATACCCAGGAAAACAAATTTTCCTACCAGTGCTTTTGGTAGTGTTTTGATTCGCAGAAAAGGAAGAAAGACTAATAAAGAAATGGCAAGTCTGATAAAAGAAACAAGGTTAGGATCGAGCCCTACCAAGTAAGTTTTAATCAATCCAAAAGAAAGCGCCCAAATTATGGATACAATAATAAGATAAAACATCGAAAAACCGAAATTCGAAATTTGAAATTCGAAACAATATCGAATATCAAAATCCGAAAATCATTGAGGACCAAGAACACGAATTCTTTACTTTTTCAATTATGTATTTATGTAATTATGTAATTTTAAATTATTTATTACAAAGTAATCTGGGCTGGGAGAGTGTCTTTTGTCTCCGGTGTCCATGCCATATTATACTTATCAACCATAAGCAGGGCGAGGATGCCGGGAAACTGGGCAATGTAATCAATTTGCTCTTCCGATAAACTCAAGGGCTTAAAAGGGAATCCTCGTTTTATTTGATAGATTGTGCTGATTATTTCAACCTGTTCGGCAATGTCTTCAAAGGCTTCTCTCATGTTACAAATCATGGCAACATCTCTGGGTGTTCGGATGTTATCTATGATTTCGTTATCAAGATCTAGTTCTAACATGTCATTAAGGCAGTGAAGAGCCTTTTGGATTTTCATGCGAGAGCTTGTGTCAAAAGGAAGTTCGCAATGCCGCCAAGCATAACGGCCAATGTCTGTTGCTTGAAACTCATACGTGTGAACCCTTGGGTTGTCTCGATTAAACTGCATGTTTTTGGCAATAACTCCCTTGCCAATCCCCTTGCCTTTATGCACATCTATTTTACATGAGCGCTTGTGAAGGGACCTTTGCCCTGTTGACAGCGTAATGATATCATAATCAACTTCATAAGTGGCAATATGTTCCCCTGAAGTATCATTATATTTTGCGACTAGTTTTAATGACCAAATATTGTCGCGGACCTCTTTGATTGAAAGACTAGCAATGTGACAGCCAGATAGCTGTGGATCAAAAGAGTTTGTGATGTCGTTAACGGTAACACCAGAAGAGAAAAGTTCTTCAAATCTCATTGATGCTGTTAATCCAAGAGGCCATGATTCAAGAACGTCCTGTGACACGTCTGAAAGGGGTGTGTTATCATCACCCATTAGTGAATAGAATGTGTTTTGGTCATACTGGAAAGTCAGTTTTGGGTGCTTTTCTCGTACTGTTTGTACAGCTTGTAAGTGACGATAAATACGAGAAACATCAGATGAGTTAGGAGCTTTATGAGCAAAAGGGACTCGTGGTAGAACGGCGGGGCCAAGCGTTGCTTTTGTGGTTGTCCCTTCTAAAGGCGTGCTAAAGAGTTGGAGAGGAGCGGTAAAGGCGTAGGGCAATGTTGTCGAGCTTCGTAACATAAATAATAATCATGGTTTACGCAGTTGCGCGCATCTAATACATTTGCTGTTCATTAAGCAATGAGACTTTTATCAGGCCATTCAGTTATCGGTAGGTTTTGTGAAAAGTTGCTTAGGGGATGCTATTTTTCAAATCGTCTGCCTTTGCCTGTGATGGCGGCAAGTAGCATAACAAGAACAAGGAGCCATCCATGAAAAACAAAAGGCCACACATCTGTTGGTTTGACAACAGCAAGCCCAGGCATTGTTTTTGCCAAATGAGATATGGTGGCAAAACCAATGAGCACACCACCTGACCACGGAAAAATGTAGCCTAGAGCCGATGTGATGGCATCTAAAAAGTTAGCGCGTCTGTAGGGATGCAGCTTAAACTTTTTCCCAATTTCTTTTACAAAGGGCGCGGCGGCAATTTCAGCGGCTGTATTAATCGTGATAAAAACATTTAAGCTTGAGACAAAGGCCCAAATAACAAGCTCTGCACGACGAACAGAATTCTTAATAAAGCCAAATAGAAAATCTTTTATGGCATCCATGGCGCCGCCAACACGAATAATATGATTGGCTGCCATAATGAGTAAAATGAGAACCGCCATTTTGACGTAACCGGTGATGCCTTCAACAAGGGCTCCTGTGACTTGTGCTGTTTGGGTGTCTATGGTGATGATGGTGCCCAGAGAAGATAAATTAAAAATAGGAAAAAACAAAATAGAGAGTATCATGCCTATGGTGATGGCCGTGATGATGTGAAAGCCTTTTAAGGCTAAGAAAATAACAACGCCAAAAGGAATCAAAAGCAAAAGCCCTTTAGGGCCAATATTTGCCATAACGCCCGAAGACGCTGTTGTTGTGCTTTCAGGTGCCATGGTGAACCCCAGGGCAATAAATAAGAAAAGTGCGGGTAGTGCTGCTGTAATGGCATACTTAAAACGTGACCGGACAACACCGGGCACGTCTGTTTCTTGGGTTGCCGCCGAAACGATTGTTGTGTCAGAAACCGGAGCCAGATTATCGCCAAAGGCAGCGCCAGAAAGAATGGCGGCAAACATGAGCACAGGGGGCGCGCCCATAATAATACCTGTAGGGTACATGAGCGTACAAAAGGCAACGGTTGTGCCATAGCCCGTGCCCACTGCTGTGGCAAAAACAGCGGCTAATAGAAAGGTGATGGCTGGAAAGAAAGAACCACTAACATTTAACACTGTGCCCAACCAAACAAGTCCTTCCACAAGGCCGCCTACTTTTAAAACTTGTGCAAACATGCCAGCAAAGAGCCAGCATACAATGGCCACAACGCCAATGCGATCAGCCATGCCTGTAAAAATTTCCTCACAAAAATCAAACCACTTTCCCTTAACAAGAAACATGGTGAGCACAAGACCCATGAGCATACCCAAAATAAGACCGGCTTCATCTGGGGCCCCTGCCACACAGATACTAATGGCCCAGACAATGAAAAAGAGCATTGGTAGTGTGGCCATAAAGCGGCCGCCGTGGAAGGTGAGTTTAGATGGTGAAGACATGGGAACCTCTTGGTTAGTGTTCAGTGTTCAGTGTTTAGTGATGGAAGCAGGATGTTAGAAGGGGGGGTAAAGAAGATCAAGTAAGAAAAAGATGAGAATTTATGAACTTTATAGCGCTGTATTGCGTCTATTAGTCTGGCGCGCTGCAGACACCGAAGGATTGGAATCGCTCTTTGGTTCTATTGAAATGATCTAAGGTTTTCTATTCAACAAAAAAGTATGCCACCGAGGCTCATAAGTCAGAAGGCCTTGTTCAAGAAAAGGTCTGGCTAAATCACGGTTACAAAGAATGGCATCAAAGCCGGGAAATTCAAGTCGTGTTCTTTCAGCTACATGAAACGGCGCGTCACGAAAGGAGACCATGTCTTTAGGATTAATGGCAGAGCCTTGTCTTTCAATTGTAAAATGAAGATGTGGATAGATGGAGCGTACTATTTCTGCCGGTTTGTGACTTGCTTGTCGGGTCAGTCCTACGAGTTTTCCTAAAACAGAATGAGCGCCAACAGCATCTCCCTTTTTTAACCCGTGGGTTGGTTGGATGTGTACATAGGTGCTGGTAAGCGTTGGGCCATGTCGCACGGTTACGAATTGATGATAAAAGCCATCTTCATAATCGACAAGGACCTCATCGATAATGCCGGGAGCCATGGGACGCACTGGAATTGCTGGAGGAAGTCCTAGGACAAAGGTGTCGTCTTTTTTACGATAAGCGCCAAAATCGTAGCCATTATGTGTTTCTCTTTGAAAAGGGTTAACCCGTACAAAACTGGCAAAACCCGGAAGATCATTCAGGTTTACAGGCAAATGAGACATCGGTGGACGAGGACTGCTGATAGGAGGACACATCATTATACACACCCAAAGCTAATAACCCTTTTAGCTTATCATTCTAAACTATTAATATGATCGTATCTTGGAGGGAAAAGTTGCTAAGAATATTTTACCAAAATTTCTCTAAATGAATTTGCCCATCTTGTTGGCGGGTGTGTTCAGTAAAACCTTCATCACTTAAGAACTTGAGAGCCGCTTGAACCATGAGAGGGTTGCCGCACAAAAACACGTGGGTGTTTTCCGCTTGAGGTCGAAAGCCCCATTTTTTTTCAAAAGCATCACTGGACCAGACTTGATTAATGTAGCCAGTAAAGCCTCCCCAGGGAATTTGTTCTTCTTCTGGTTTACTAATAACTGGCAGGTAAAGAAAGTTTTGAGACATTCTTTCTAACGTTTGCAACTCTGAGGCATAACCAAGATCCCATGAATGCAAGGCCCCGTGAATGACAGCAAATTTGCTGCTTAAGCCGCTTGTGCTGACAAGGGTGCGCATCATGGACATGTATGGTGCAACACCAGTACCTGTGGCCATGAGAATAACATTAGTGCCGTCTGGCACATCTTTTAGGGTAAACATGCCTACGCATTTTTTACCTAAGAATATTTTATCACCAATTTGTAGGTTGTATAATCTTGGTGTGAGTGCACCAGAGCGAACAGTGGAAATATAAAATTCTAAATGGTCTTTAGCCACAGAAGAGCTTGCAATAGAATAAGCGCGTTTAATAAGCTTTTCAGAGTCGACTTCTTTTTCATCTTTGTCAGCGTAAGGAGAGCGGGGTGCGTTGCCCGGCAGGCCAAGCACAGAATATTGCCCTGCTGTAAAATCAGAAAGCTCCCATCCTTCAGGGGCAACCTTAAGAACAAAATTGCCAGGGGCAAATTCTATTTTTCCAACAACTTTGGCATTAAGGCCTTCATGGTTTTGCCAGCTCATAGAAACTCCTCATAAATTAAAAATGATATGTGTTAGTATTAATAAGAGAATTATCGTTAGCAATCAAGGTAACTAAAATAATTAGCAAAACCCCAAAGCGTAAAAAACTCTTGCCAGACTTAAAACTCGTTATTATGGTCAGTAAACTTATGTCCTTGGAAACCAATAAACGCCTCAAAAGACTGGCTAAAATAATAGAAAAAGGCTCTTTTGATAGTCAAGATAGCCTTATGCAAAAGTTAAAGAACGATGGTTTTAATATCACACAAACCACCCTATCGCGGGATTTGCATAAAATTGGCGCCTATAAAGTCGATGGTCTGTACACCATGGCAAAAGTAAATTTTGATTTTCAACAAATGGGGCGTGTGCGTTCCATGCATTTTTGTTCCCCCAATCTTGTTATTATAAAGACAGTGCCGGGTCTGGCTCATGCAACAGGTTTGTTCATTGATCGTTCTCACATTGAAGGTGTGGCTGGAACGGTTGCCGGCGACGATACAATTTTTATAGCGCTGTCCGAACCAGAAAAACATCAAAACATTCTTGGTGAATTGCAGTTTGTCTTATCCGAGTAAATCACTTGACATTACAATAAATATGCGCATATATGCGTTTGCTGTCGCGTTTTTCACAAAAAACACGTGGCCTGTAGCGTATCAGGTGCCTGTGCGCGAATTCTTATTCTGAAAATCTTACAAGGGTTTTCCCAAAAGCTATAACTGTTACACGGCCTTAGGAAAGGCTATGGATAGATTTGGCAAACACAAACGGATTGGGAGATTCACATGAATGATTTTAATATGTCTGTAACATCAACAACAACAAAAGAGTACACACCAAGTTATTATGAGCAGAACAGTGACTTAGCAGCCTTTGATAATGGCGCTGGCGGTCATCAAGTTATTAGAGCTTTGTTTACAGAAAAAAACAAAAGTGTATCCCTTGATGAGCTAGCTTATTATGGTGAGCAAAAATTAAATAATGAAAACGCCCAAACAACCTATACACGTGAAGAATGCTTGGCGCGAGCCGCAGCAGACCTGGCACAAGTGTTACAATCAAAACCAACAGAGGTAGCACAAGACTATGTGACAAGTGTTTTGCGCTCATCAGCAGCAGACTATTTTAAAGAAAATGGTGGCGCTTCTTATTATCCAGACCAAAAAACAGCCTCAAATGAGGGTGTATTTAGCTCCGCTGTGGCGTATGCTTTAACTCCAGTCCCCTATGATGTCTTTCTGGGAAAAATGCAGTAGAGAAAAAGTTATGCGACCCAACAATGTCGGGTCGCATAATTAACCTGTTGAAATAAAAGAAATTATAAGTTTTCTGTTGACGCGCATGGCTATATGCGCATATATGCATAATTTGGGTGTCATCTCAACGGCAATAGGATATCACCCAAATAAAAAAGGTCATTGTTTTCTAACCGAAAGCACTGACAGGTTACGTGTCTTGGGTGGATACGACTTAACAGGACTTGCCTAGAAAATCTTACAAACGATTTTCCCTAAGAAAACAGAATTAACAATTTATAGTAACTGTGCGAAATATACTTTTTAAACCAACAACAACACAGTCGTTATAAATAATGTGTCTCAAAGGGAGAACCAAATGAACGATATCAATTTCGATATATACAACAGAACCGGACGATACGATGTAAATCAATTACAACAAAGAGCAAAGCCAAAACCACAACCCACTGAACAAGTGGAAGATACAAGTTTTTTGGAAGAAGCTTGGGAAGGGTTAAAAAATCTTCTCTCTGGAAATTCTAATAGCGTATCAGCGACTTATTCAAATCCAAAGACTTACCATTACTCACAAGATTTAGGTTGGATGAAATGGTAAAGCTTGTTTAGATAAGCTGTTTCTAAAAAAATAATTCATAAACTATCTTTTTCTAATCATTAGCCTATTGGTATATTTTATCTTGTTTTCATTAAATTGAAGCAACCAGTGACATCCTTTGCCCTATAACAGGGAAAGAGCATGTATTGGTGCATGCCAAGATATACCCGCCTTCATTGCCGAATTAAGCCAGAAGGACTTCAGCCTTCGCTAAAGCTACGGCGCGATAAAAAGGCGCGTTAAAGGAGGATGGTTTGAATACAAAACAATTTATAAATGATCTCGTGACTTATTTTAGTAAACCACGAGATGTTATTGAAAAGAATGCTACAAATAAATGGCAACCAGCGGTCTTTATATTTATAACGTTCATTTTCATTGTGAGCGTCTTAACAGGTGAGGCTGTGGCCTCGTTATCACAGGCATCACTTATTCCTATGGCTGCCACAATTATTGATCTGACTATTCAGCTCATTGTTATTTCAGCCCTGCTTGTGGGTGTAACTAAAATCTTTCAATCACATGTGCCCTTTAAGACAATGCTCAATGGTTTTTCTTGGTCCTGGTTATATCCTGCTGTGATGGCTAAAATAGTTCTTTATGTGTTAACATTGTTTTTTGGATTTCTCATGACACAAAATGCCTTGGCCAACTCGTCACTTTTTTCACTTGTTTCTTTAATTGTGATGCTGGCACCATTAGCCTTTCTTGTCATTGGCGTTTCTGTCGTCAGTAAGTTAAGCTATGCACAATCTTTTGCGTGTTGTGTCCTTATTTTAGTTATGAATGTGGCGATACACAAAGGGCTTGTTGTGGCTTTCAATTATGAATCCCCCATAAATATGTTATTAAGTATTTAAGCTTTTTGAAAAGCATTGTTAGTAAAAGGGCGGCCTCTTTGAGGTTGCCCTTTTTTTGTTTTTACATCATACATGGCGGAGTAAAGGAGGGTATATGGATGCTGTTAGTATAGTAAAAGAGTTTGTAGTTAGAATCCCTAACCAAGTAGGGGCATTAAATAAAGTTTTAGCCCCCATTGCCGAAGAAAAAATTAATCTTAATGGTGTTAATGTATATGCTTTTGCCAATGAAGGTGTTGTGCGCCTTTATTCAACAGAACCTGAAGCCATGAAAAACTTATTAAACCAACAGCGTTACACATGGTGGGAAAATGAAGTTGTGGCCTATGAAATATCTAATGTGCCTGGTCAGGTTGCTGAAGTGACAGCAACTCTATCTCAAAACAATGTAAATGTTCATTCTCTTTTTGCCACAACAGGTACAGGTGGCAATACAACAGTTTATCTCTGGACGA
>JAHJDR010000070.1 GCA_018812345.1 bacterium
AAATAACAAAAATCCACACAACATTTACGTCAAAATGCCGATAAGCATTTAGATATACTAGAATTTATCCTTCTCAGCTATTTGGCTGCGAAAGTTTAATAATAACAAAACAAAGGAGTTTCTTATGGGAAAACCAGTATGTGAATCACCAAATCTTATTGCACAAGCAATTCAAGCGCACAAATCTGAAATAATAAATGCTGAAACATATCTAGCCGTTGAAACATTTGCGCAAAAAGCAAATCTGAACGCTAGCGATGGGGACATCTATATTACAGATGCTGAAAAAGCTATTTATTTTGACAATGTCACTATGTCTGGTGCGGCAAAAGGATTTATTAATAGAGTTTTTGAAGAATCAACGTGTACACCTCAAAAAGTTCTCGCTGCTACAAACTAAAATAAGGATGGCAAACTATTTATGAAACCTGTCTTCACACAACCTGGTTTCACAGCTTTGGGTAGTCCATTAACAGGTTTTACGGGACAAAATCTAATGGGCAACACTCCAAGGGATGATCTATTACAGGCAAGTCTTGCCTGGCATAGGGCTGGTGCCCCTCATGCTGAATATGTTGATCAAGCTCGTACAGTGATAAAACAAGACCAAGCTCGTTTAGCTCTAAAAGCTCAAGAATCTGTAAGAACTGCTTTGACCCCCAAAAGGGCTAGAATGGTACTGGCACCTAAACCAAAATCTGTTGTCACACAAGTCAGTGTCAATGGAGGGGCCCAACCTGCTGATCAAAATGTAAGTGCTGTTATTGATATGCAGCTTAGTTCAGGAACAGCATCGGCCGTTCAAACAAAAGCAAATCCAAAACAACCAACACCTCCTCGCCGTATAGCAGACGCAACAATAGTAAGCCGTTGCTTGCGTGAAGATGAAGATTTAATGATCTTCGCAGTGCATACGCATCTGCATCGATCTGAAGACTTTAAGGGTGAACCAAGAGAACCTTTAAAAAAATCCAAACCCATTCCAACAGCTCTTTGTCAATTTGTAAGCTGGATGGAACAAGCACACCAGCAAGCCAAACCATCTTCTAAAAGTATCGCACCGCGTATTATACTATCTCAAGGACGTGTACAAGAAAACTGGGACGGCACACAGATAAATAGGCCAGCCGCTATCACAGAAGTTTCTTTTCAACTACCCCATGAGGGACTATCACCTGAGGATTTTTTTCGTGATCCACAGTACAGTCGTGTTATCGCCGCTATTGGTGCTCTTGTTGAAAATGGTTATAAACCACAAATCCATGTGTATAGAAATGGTGATCATTCATGGAAAGGGACTTTTCGTTTTGATACCATTGGTTCAAATGGTGATAGCACTGAAATGCTTGTCATGGACATTGAAAAAGGTCCTCGCTTTGAACCTCGTGTGTGCCTAAATATCCTAAACCCTGATGAAGATTTCATTGCCCTTGTAAATGAACTACCAAAATATCACATGGGAGCAGGCCCCCTTCAAAGAACAATTATTATGGGTTATACCCCCCTTGTTGAACCGCTTGAATGTCATCAAAGTGCAAATCACGTAACAACATGCTTAGACCAAGCTGGTTCTTCACTTGATTATGAGGGCACACGACTTATTCATATTAACTCTATTGCAACGCCATTGGAAGTATCAGGTGAAAGTAAACGGGCTTTGTTTCATTGGCATATTGAAGAAACACATCCCAGTAACACAGATCCATTTTTTCAACTTGATGACCAAGCCCCTGATAATCCTTTTCAAGTAGGTCATGGTATTTTAAAAGTTCGTGGTAACCCTGCTAATCATGCAGCTCTAGCTATTCGAAACACTACTAGTTACCATCTTCTCGACACTGTTTTAGCCTATTCAGTTATACCTGAAGACGTATATGATGATAATCTACCTCTAGAACTAGAAGAACCTACAACAGACATTCCATTGAATTCTGAAACAGCCAAACTTCTTAGACAAATTTGGGATGAAGAAAAAGGTGAACAACATGTGGAACCCATCACTAATGATCCCATGGTGTATGATTATTACAAGACACAGGGTGAACATATAACCTTTGTTCGCGGTAGCATGTATGGTCTTTTGAAAGAAATTGGTGTTCCTGTAGCTGAAACACCACGTGCTGTGGCCCGCTCAGAAGAAACTTCGAAAGTAAATGTAAGTGTTTTTTCTGTAGTAGGTAATGAAAGACAAACAAGCACCATGTATGTGAATGGTGAAAGATTAAGTATTGGTGATCAAACAACACGCTTTACTTGGAACGTTCAAGGCATTCCTTATAGGCGACATACTGTGAGTGGCAATGGCAAAACAGAAAGATTTGAAGGTTTTGATTTAGAAAATAATGCTGATTCATTTTTTCCTAACTTAGTTTCTCCTCATATTCTTATAGCCCTACAGTTACGTACGATGACAAGTGATGAACCCTTTGCTACATTACTAAACTTGGCCATGAGAAATGATGGTACTGAACTCCCATTAGAACTTCAAAGACCTGATTTTGAAGCTGCTGGAATCACTCCCTCTGAAATGCCATTTGCTACAATGAAAGCCCTTGATAGGATCTGGACAGATTTAAGAATGGGGGCTGGCACTAGAAAAATTCGTTTTACTAATGACCAAGCCATTTATGATTACTGGCAAGAGCATCAAGAAGAAGAAGGTATTAAAGTCTTTATGGTGCGTGGATACATGTTTGATTTGTTACAAGAAGCCAGACCTGACTATGAAGCACCTGCTATTCCTGAGCTAGAAGAACCAGTACCAAAAATTGAAGTCGAACCAGAAATTGAAACTGAACCAGAGGTTGAAGCTGAACCAGAGGTTGAAGCTAAACCAGAAGTTGAAACTGAGCCAGAAGTAGTAGAAGCACTACCTGAAACGCCACCGCCCACTATACCAGAACCAGAACCAGAACCAGAACCAGAACCAGAACCAGAACCAGAACCAGAACCAGAACCAGAACCAGAACCAGAACCAGAACCAGAACCAGAACCAGAACCCATAGCAGCACCTGTAAGTGAACAGGCAACCCTAACACGCCCACCAGTTACAGAAGAACTAATTCTTGAAACGTTGAAAACAGAATTAGCCAAAAGGTCTTTAGATTTTATTCCTGGTCCATTTCAACTTGATCAACCTCCTGTTGTAACGAAACCTAATCGTGAACAACAAAAACAAACAGCTCAAGCTATTAAAGATATCTGGGATGAGCAGTTTGGAGAAAATACGTGCATTACTAATCAAGAAAATCGTTTTGAACACTGGGTAACATTAGAAGGCCAAGTAGATGCACGCTATGTTCTCATTCGTAATTCAGATTTGTATGCAGCTCTTGATAATGCTAAAATCGATAAAATCTATGCAGGTTCATTTGATCGCGGCAGTAGTTTTACACCAAGCACCCAAGAAGTTCGCGATATGATAAGTGAAGTAAAATCTGCTAGAGCCACCCACCTCTATGAGCTTCTTCAAGGTATGGTTGATTATGGGCGAAAACACGAACCCCCTCCACGGATTATTATTGTGTACAATGATGGTCGCGAAGTGACTTGGCAGGGTGGCACTATTGAAGATCATACTAACGTACAATCTCTTGTGTTTAGAAACAGTGGCCCCGGCATGGCTCCTGCAAATGCTGTCAATATGAGTCATCAAGAGCATAGTGGTGCTAGTGACACCTTAGGAGAACATGGACGTGGCACTTCTGTGGCACTTACCTATTTTACTTTACAAGGTATGCCAGTCACCATTGAATCAAATCGTTTTGGTCAGGCTTGGATCGGAAAACCCTATTTTAAACCAGCAGAAGGCATGCCTGAAGAGGAGTTACACCTTGAAGGACAATGGTTAGATTCACCATCAAATGAAACAAAAATCACAATTGAAAATCCTGCAGAACTACTTCCTCTCCTTGAAAGAATGTCAGGTTATTTCTTGTATGCTAATCCTGATTTTTATGATGCTGTTGTGGTTCCCAAATCAGAAAAAGCTAAAAAACGACCTCCTCTCACAGCCAAAGTAAGTCAAGGTTTGGCCTCCTGTCTTCATGGCATTATTGATTGGGATGTTAAACAAGATAAAGAATACATAATTGTGGATGGCTTAAGGCTCCACCTGGGTTGGTCTGAATACACACTTTTTCCTTGGCATCTCATTGGTTTTAAACGTGAAAAACAAGGCAGCCCTTTACGCGTACGGCGTAATAGCAGCAGCTCACATGTTGATGGTGATCCCAAAACTATTCTCAATCTTGCTATTAGACAATGTACAAATCCTGAGATCCTTAAAGCGCTTATCATGAAAGCTACTGCAGAAGGTAACTCAGATTTACCTCTAGAATTACAAAAACCAGATAGCTATAAACTCAGCCGACTTGATGACGTAACGAAAAAACCAAAGCCTGAAATGTTGGCTCTATTAGCAAAACTCTGGAAAGAACTCTATGGAGATGCGAGTATTGCCTCTGAAGAATGGATTGCTAAAGATGGAACTTCTGAGGGAAATATAGCCGTTTACGTACAAGGGTCATTTTTTGATTTACTCAAAGAAGCAGGCATTCCCGTTGCTGATGAAAAAACTCAAGCAAAGGTCAAGAATGCTGGCAAATACCGTTCTGACATAAAAATTAATTACGCCTATGAACCAGATCGCACACAAAAACTGTTAGATGAACTTACTCAATATGCGGAAGCTCAAATTGATGTTGTAGAAGGCACAGATGGCAAAAAAGCCTTGCAAGTTACTTTCCCCTATTCTTTCTTTACAGACCAAGACATGGATGATCGAGCCAAAACAGGTATTCAGTGGGTACGCGCAGCTGCTGTGATCTCTCGATTATCAGGAGCAAACATACTTATTGATAGCATAGGTATTCTTTCTGAAGGTGAAGAAGCCGTTCTTCATGAGGCCAGTATAATTTTTGACTTAAAAAACCTCAAACCTTCCACAGAAAAACCTTATTGGGGTATTCATGATTCCTTTAATACACCGGCAAGTGTGAAGTCTCAACCTCATCACAACGGTCAGTCAAATGATGCTGCTGACATACAAGAAGCAACCATTGTTACGATTTCCAGTGATGACTTAGATGGTTTAGATACAACTATTGATGAAGCAGCAGAAAGAATCAGTGAAGCCATAAGAGTAAAAAAAGAACAAGCAGCAAAAAAAGCAGTGAATCTCCCACGAGTAGAAAACCCTCATGCTGCTAAAGCTAAAGAAGAAGCTGAAAAAGCAGAACAAGCAACCAAAGAAGCTAGAGCTGCCGAAGAACGTGCTCGTGAATTAGCTCGCGCTAAAGAAGAAGCTGATTGGAAACATCAAGAAGAAGTACGAAGATTAGAAAGAGAAAGAGCTCAAGCTGAACGAGAATTAAGAGAGCTGAGAGAAATGCGCAAACAATCTAGCCAAGACAATGAAGCCAGAAAAGTAAGAATAAATAAAATAGGTAAAACTGCTGGCTTTATCGGTCTTGCTGCAGCTGGTGCATCAGCGCTGTTGTTTGGTGGATGGATGGCTTTACAAGCCATACAAGAAGCTAGAAATTCTGTATCAGAAGAAGATGGCATAGAGCTTGCTGATGAACCTGAAACTCTTGATCCTGTAACAGATCCACTAAAAGACAAAGACGTAACAACACCAGAAGAAATAGAAACTCCTGAAGAGCCTCTAGAAGCGCCTCCTGAACCAGAATATGAAGAACCCATTCTTAATCTTACAGTAGAAGATGAAAGCACAGAATCTTCACCCCAAATAGTTTCACAACCTTATCAAGAACGAGATTGGGATGCCTATGTAGAGTCTGTCAGAAACACTGCTGGTCTAGGTGTCTTTAAAGTTGATCCCAGGTCAGATGAATCTCTTGCACATCCTAGTGGTACTAATAAAATTGAATCAACAAAACGTAATCGCTCTGTTGATGGATATTATTATGATCACATTGCCTCATACATGGAACTTGAAGAAGGCCATAGACGTCCGCACTGGGTATCTTATCAAGAATTTGAACCTGTCACTATGCCAACAACAGTTCCTGATAATCATACCACAAAGCAAAACACTTCTCTCAATGGCGAAAAGCTTGTTCGTATTCGTCTAGGCGAAACGCTCATAGCAGCAACAGCAGAAGACGGATCTCCTTTAGAAATTTCACAAGAACAACACACAGGTGTTTTTAAAATCAAAGGTAAAGCTGAAAAGGTTACTCTCTACTTTGCTCCTATTGATCGCGAAAGTGAAAACACACTTCTCAATCCACAGCTAAGATATGCTGGCCCCACAGATCTTGAAATGGCACCGCTTGGAAAACGCTCTGATCTAATCGGTAAATGGCAAGCTGTGTATTTGGCTCTCGATGCCCATCCAGAATTTTCTAATGCGGAAAAAGCAGCTGTGCTTATGTCTAACTGGGGACCAGATTTTAAATGGATAGATGATCCTACTCTTGATCGACAAAACCAAGGTACCATAGCTCAAGTCTCTGCTATGACAATTAACACGCAAAAGGGTATTTGTAATTCCAGTTCTGAAGGACTTTTAGCCCTCTTTCGTTTGGCAGGCATTCCTTCAAGAATGGTTTCAGGTAGTATTATTAGCTATGATAGTGATCGTCATGAACGTGTTATTACTAGCCATGCCTGGGTACAATTTTGGGATGAAAAACATCAAGAATGGATCGATGTGGAACCTCAATCAGGTTATTTTAAAGTTTCTAGTTGGGCCCCACAAGATCTCAGTGATCCTACTTGGGTAATGAATCTCAGTTATCTGAAAGCTACAAGACATGTAGTCAGTCGTAACAATGGCGCTGTGAATAAAGTAAAACGCCACATGAAAAAGAATGGCATTCCTAATCTTGTCACACCTTCTCTAGAATGCCTTGAAGAAACACCACCACCAGAACCAGAAATTATAGAAATTGAAAAACAAGTACTTGTTGAGAAAAAGATTCACCCCGCCCTTTATGGGATTTTTGGTGCGTTGATTCTTCTTGCCGGTCCTCTTGGCGTCATGTTTGGACGTCGTTCGCGAAAATAACATGACTTTTATTCTTTTATTTAGTTGCCGTTTATTGACGGACCATCACTTGCCTGCTATAATCACCTGACATGGCTGTTTTACTCAACAAAATAGGCTTGGCAAAAGAAGTGGAATCACCAGAAAATCCTGATGCGATGGATAATCGTGTGGCGCTCGTTCCAGACGATGTCGGCAAACTCATTTCGCTGGGTTGTTCGGTCTCTGTTGAAAAAGGTGCTGGTGAGGCTATTGGTTTTTCTGATCAGATGTATGTTGATGCTGGTGCTGTTATTCAGAACCATGATGATATTTATCAAAACAAAGATCTTTTGATAAAATTTAAAGGACCAGCCCTTGAAGATATTCCCCTTATTACGGAAGGCACTGTTCTTTTTTGTATGCTGCACGCAGGCTCCTACCCAGACCGTGTCAAAAAACTAAAGAAAAAAAATATCACCTGTATTGCCATGGAATTTGTGTGTGAAAGTCCTAAACAGCTATCTGATGAAGCTATTCTTGGCAAAATGTGCATGCAACATACATTAAATGGCATTGATAAAGCTCCCAAGAATTTAAACATTAGCTTTATCGGTTATTCCGTATATGTGGCTGGAGCTATAAAACGAGCAGGCAACAGATCCCCACTCAACATAACTTTATACAATGATCACTTTGATCCAGAAAAAATACAGCATCCTTTAGATAACACTGTTTTCATATACGATTCTCTCACTTATCAAGGCGAGGAAGAGAAACTCTCTTTTTTACGAAGCAAGGCTTTAGATATTGTTGATGCTTATTTCTTTATGAAACGACAAGGAAAAAAAACAATTCAGAAGTATCGTGATACACATGAGCCCTTTCTCTTTGGCGCTCGTAAAATTCAGTGTTTACATGAAACAGGCCGCGCTGGCTGTCGGTATGGGTTTGATATTGTTACAAAAGTTTCCAAAAAAATTACAAATCCAAAAGAGGCCAAGGTTGTTGTTTTAGGTTATGGCAATGTCGGCATGGGCGCCATCCATGAAGCGTATATGCAAGGCGTAAAAACCATCAAAGTTCTTGGCGCGCGTCAAACAACAAAAGAAGAAATAGAACAATACATCCATAATGCTGACATTATTGTTAATGGTGCAGAGCAACCTGTAGAACTCAGAGGAAGAAATTACCTGATTACCAATGAGCACATTAGAAAAGTTATTCCCAAAGGTTCTGCTGTGATTGATCTTGTTGGTGGTAGCCCCACAAACCGTTCACCTGTTGAGCCTGTGCTAAATTGCACGTTTCTTACTGATCCTTATTTTGTTCAGGACGATGTTCTGATTTCAGCGCTTTGGGGTTGGCCCATGATGGGTTTTTTGAAAGAAACAGCGATTAAATATTCATCTCAAATCTTAAAGGCCCTCACCTCAGAGGATAAACTCATTGAAACAGGCCTTGAAAATGCCAACATATCTATCAAGAATGCTGTGGCTTAAAATATATAATTAACCGCGGTCACTTGGAGTGTACGTAGGGAAGCGTCTTTTGTCTAATTGAGCGGTGGCCAGTCAATATTTGTATATTTTAGCTCATCATTATTTTGATCATAATGCACAACATGGACATCATTTTGTAAATCAATGGCAATGGACATTGACTCACTCAAATCAATATTATTGTCTATCTCCATAAACTCCCAGTTTCCACTTCGATTAGTAGCATAGCGAATAGTCTCGCCAGAACCATCATCATAATAATAAACAATGTGCAGTTTGTAATTATGATCCATGGCCATCTTGGCATACCAACCAGCATGAGTTGCTGTGTCCAATAATTCTATTGTCCAACCATTATCATAAGTCGCTAAATACAAATCGCGATCAGTGTAATTAAAATACATAACGTATTTCTTTATGTTGTTAATATCAGAGTCATCAATTGCAATGCCTGAATAGGAACCAACCTGATCCAGAGAATTATCAATAGTTTCTGTTGTCCAATTACCCCAGGACCCATAGGCATATTTCAAATCATAATTTGCCGAGTCCTGGTAACTCACATGAAACATCCCATTCGCATCTTGAACAATAAAAGCATCATAAGCATCTGCCTCGAACTCTTCTTTATCCCAAACGCCTGTCTCATTTGTGGCATAGTAAACACTGGTCTCAAAGTTATAAACCGCATGTATGGCGTCATTATCATCAATCCAAAGACTATTAAATTTACCCGCATACTGTCCATTGCCCGTTGGATGAACTTGAAAATCCTCCCAAATACCTGTCTCATTAGTCAGATGCCAAAAATGACTATAGCCGTAATAGACAACGTGAATATTATCGACACTATCCAGACCAATATTCATATACATACAATTATTATCATTAGGATCTGTCTCACCATCCCAAACACCCGTAACATTATTAATGATGCGAACGTAGTCACCCTCATTATGAGCAATATACACATAATTATTGGAATCAATAGCAATGGAATTCCATTCACCATTACCTGTGGCCACAACTTCTGTGGTTAATACAGGCTCATCAAAGGTATAACGAATAGTAGCATACTTTAAATTCTTATCTGTTTTGTCAAAATAAGTGATATTGATATTATCATTCACGTCAACAGCAAGCGCAGACCACTTACCAACATTATTACCACTACCATCATCGGCAGTCATTGCTTCCCAATCACCATTGGGATCACGTGAAGCATACTTTAATGTCTCTTCATCTGAATCATAATAACTAATGTGAATAGCGCCAAAACTATCATAATCAATGGAGGTAAAAAGCCCCACATAACCTTGGGTATCAACGTATTCAACGGTCCAGTCTGTTACAAGAGCCCCGATATTGTGAAAAGCATACTTTAAATCACCATAAGCAAAATAGCTAAGATGCACGACATCGTTATCATCTACAGCAATATCACAATACAGACCCACAACACCATTAGCTGTGGGATCGACATAAGCTGTTTGCCAGTTTTGATAAGCACCTGTGGCATATTTAAGTTTTTTGAGAGCTCGATCAAAATAACAAATATGAATTTCATCGTATTGATCAACAGCAATTGAACTGTGTGGACCTATATTAGTGCCAAGATCAACAAATTCAACAGCGCTCCAGGCACCATAGTTACCATGCAAATATTTGAGATCCTGATTTGCCATATAACTAACATGTACAACATCATTATGATCTACTGTGATTGATGATTCCTTGCCGACAGTACCTGTTGCATCTATTGTTTCAATATTCCAATTTCCCAGATTACCTGTTGCGTATTTGAGATTGTGATTCGTATTATCGTAATAAGTAATATGAATGACCCCAGTAGAATCTATGGAAAGTGATGTAAACAGACCAACAACATCACCGAGAAAACCACCGCCATCATCAATTGTTTCTGTTTGAATGGTATTTAAGGGATCTGTTGGATCTTCGATGTAAGCATATTTAAGACTTCTATTACTAGCATCAAAATAACTCACATGCATATGCGAATCATTATCAAGGACTAGTGAAGAATGCAGTCCAACATTACCAGGTTCATCGAGCACAACATTAGTAACAGTATTTACATTAAGTACGTACTGCGGGCTCTTTGTAAAATCATTGACTAGTGCTGAATCTTCACCAGTAATTGATTCCTGACAACCGCTAAATACAACACCAACAACCATTATTATTAAAATAGAAAATAAGCCTTTGCTCATTAGGAATTCTTTGCCCATGTATGCCTCCAAGAATGAAATGTATAATAGATAATATGCCCACCCTATCTTCGCCAACCCTAGAGAAATGTTGCGTGCTTTTTTTCTTGTAATCCGTCTCAAAAGTGGGGGGTAGAAAATGAGAAATGATTCTAGATTGTTAGAATCATTTTAGAATTTGCATTTTAACAAAAAAATGGGACAGACACCTAAAAAGTTTAAGCAATAAACTAAAAAAAAGGAGGTCTGCCCCATGAAAATAATCAATGAAATCAATGGAAACTACTCCATCGACACCACTAATTTACCTGATACATTCGAAGAATTTGAGAAAAAGATCAAATTAAAAGTAAAAGAAATTAATCCGTCTCAAAAGTGGGGGTACCTGAAATTGCTCTGGAGTAGCCTGGCGCCTTACGGAATTTACTTCTCCCTAACATAAGGCGAAAGGGAATTTATGTTTAACATCTCTCCCTCTTCATTAATAACTGAATTAGCAATAATATCCTTTAACTCTCTCATATTTCCGGGAAATTCATATCTCATCAAAAAGGCCTTATATTTTTCATCAAAGCCTTTGATTTCTTTACCTGTTCGTTCAACCTCGCGATTCAAGACCTGCTCTGCTATCAGTAAAATATCTTCACGCCTCTCTTTTAATGATGGCAATTTTATAGAATGAACCATGAGGTGATTTATAAATTCTTGTGAAAATCTTTCTGCATATTCTTCAGAACTCAAATCATAGTTTGAAGCGGCTAAAATACGAACATCTATTTTTTGAATTTTTGTTGAATACTCTCGGTAAAACTCTTGCGCGCGTATGACCCTATTCAAACGTATCTGAAGAGGTAAAGTTAATAAATCCATATTATCAATAAATAGAGTTCCCCCCTCAGCGTTTTCCATAAAACCTGGAGTCGCTTGCCTTTCTCCCTTCCAATCACCCCCAATCCCAAATAAGGCTTCAGCCATATCCTTTTTTTCATACGCAGCCAAATCTACAGCTACAAAGGACTTTTTCTTTCTTGGACTCGCTTCATGAATAGCTTTTGCTAAATGCTTTTTTCCGGTCCCCTGATCCCCAATAATAAAAACACTCAAATCTCCAACAGCCATTTTTTCGGCTTGATGAAAAATACGTATCATGAGCGAAGAAACAACAGGCATGTATTCAAATGCCTCTTTATATTTTAAATCTTCTTTTTTTAATTCTTCAGGAAGCTTGTTTATGCGCGAATACTCTTTTCTTTGTTGCATAGCTTTTGTAAGAACATCTAATAAATCATTGTCATCAACTGGTTTTGTTAAAAAATCAAAAGCCCCTAACTTTAAAGCTTTGACAGCCAAATCGACATCATTGACTCCCGACAAAATAACAACAGGTGTTTTTATATTTTTTTCTTTGAGCAACTTTAAAATATCAAGACCATTTAAATGAGGCATATCCATATCTAACAAAATCACATCAAAGATTTCGTGAGACAAAATTTCAGGAATATCACGTGAGTCATTAATTACAGTACTCTCATAGGCCTCTGTTTGCATAAAAAAAACCATCAGATAATTGGTCACAGCAACATCATCATCAATAATTAACAGTTTTTTCATTTTTTCTCTCCTGTCTCATATCCCAATGTGCTCGTCTGATCTTTTTTAGTATTTTGAGGTATCTTAATTGTAAAAACTGACCCTTCACCTAATTTACTAGTCACAGAAATACTTCCTTGATGTTCTTCTATGATACGATAAGCTATTGAGAGACCTAACCCCGTTCCTCCTTTTGCCCTTTTCGTTGTAAAAAAAGGATCAAAAATACTCTCTAATGTTCTCTCAGGCATGCCCTTACCATTATCTTCTACCTTAACAATAACATGCAACTCTTCGAAGCTTGTTGAGATTTTAATCAACCCTCTTTTTTCTTCGGACATAGCCTGACTGGCATTAATAATGAGGTTAATGATCACTTGTTCAATTTTTTGTGCATTACCTGTTAAGACTGGTAATGCCGGCTCTAGATTAAGTTCGATAGATGCTGCACTCTGAACCTGATTGTGGACAAGACGTGCGCTTTCAGAAATCACAGTATTGATATCAACAGTATCAATAAGTAACCCATCATCTTTTCTAGCAAAACTTTTTAAATCTTGTACAATACGCTTGATACGCTCTGAACCATTACACATGTCATCAACAAGAATCATAACGTTTTCACGAAAAAAAGGGTATTTCAAACGTGCGATTTTAAGCCCAGGATTGTCTTTGGCATGTTTATCTAGAATCGGAAGAATATCTTCCATGGCCTGCCTAATAATACTAATATTTCCCCGTATAAACTGGTTGGGATTATTTATTTCATGCCCAATGCCACTCACCAGCTGACCAAGAGAGGCAAGCTTGTCTGCCTGCTGCAATTGTTTCTCAAAATTCTTTTTATACGAAATGTCGCGATAAAATTCTAAAATACCCTCAACTTCATTTTCTTTATTGAAGATTGGCAATGCATGTACTTCGTAATAAATGTCTTCATGCTTAATTTCTAAAGTAATCGGCGCTTTTTCTTTTATAACTTTTTTCAGTCGACAATCTACACACGGTGATTCTCCGTTTAAAAATGTCTTATAACATTTGTTGCCTGGCTGCACTTTTTCATGATTTGTCATGATAACATTCCGCTTCAAATCAATGATAGCCATCAAATCTGGAATAGCCTGAAAAACTGTTGCAATACGGTTTTTTGTATCATCAAAATCACGTTGTATAAAATCGATGTATTTATTAACGGTTTCGAGTTTTGTGCGTTGGTCTTCAAGGGCCTGTGAACGTTTATTTATTTCTTGCTCTAGTTCATCAACTTCACCGACTTTGAGAGACAAATTTTCTCTCAATTCTTTTCTATCTAAAGTCAGTCCTAAAATTTGGGTTATCTCATCTAGCATTTGCTGCTCTTCTTTGAGCATACCAAGTTCCGGTCTATCATAACCCACGACTATAAAACCATGTGTGTCTTCTCGAACAACAATGCTACTCTGGATGTATTCCTTGCTTTTTGGTTTTTCGCCATAATCTATATCACGATACTGCGAATACACCATGACATGGTTGGGATATTGCATTCCACCTTTGATATACTGAGGCAACCCACTAAAAAACTCATCTACAGTTTTTGATGTTTGAATCCAATCTGTTACGGCATACAAACATGCCAGCTCTTTGGCCCTCTCAATTTCATTTACCCCTTTTTGCGTCAAAGAGCCTGATCGCGATAGAAGAGAACACCTCCAAAAAATAACAATATTGCCTTGTGGCATAGAAAAATGGCTAACATGCATCATCTTTGAAAATGTCATTTCTTTATTTTCAAAAACAACCTGATATTCCTTCTTGTCTTGATCAGGTAATGTTTTAATCTTTTGGAAATCTTCTAAGGATTCTTTAGACAGAATAGAATTCAGTTGAATACTGTTCAAATCGACGGACATGAGTTGACACGCTTGAGCGAGCCCTGGGCTAATATAAAGAACGGAATCTTTATCGTCCAAGACTATAGCATCGTCAAAAAAACTTGAAACAAACTGAAGATAATTTTCAATAGGTATATTCATAAGTCCACTCAACGCCTTGATCCAACACGATAATATTCAATGCCAACCTCATGCACAGCACGTTTATAATTAGCCATAGCTGTCAACGCTGGTGTTCGTGGACGCGATTTGGCAATAATGTCTGTAAGAACGAAATGACCATCACGCACTTCTTCGCGTTTTTGGCCTTTATTCCAATAATATGAAGCAAAAGCCCCATTGTGTTTTAACACAGCTTTTTCAAGATAAGTTGTGATCTCTTTAAACACTGTTGGGGTTTTTAATCCCATACACTTTGCAAGATTTGAAAGTACCTGCCATGTTTTTATACCTGAAGCAGGTGATACTGCCGTATTGTATGCTTTAACAACACCTTCAAAATTGCACCTCGTTCCCTCTGTTTCCAAATAAGTACTCCCCGGCATGACAATATCTGCAAAGGCAACAGTTTCGGTTTGAACCCAATCCACAGCAACCAAAAACTCAACATCAGCAAAATAGGACGCTGTAAGATCATACCCTATAGGGTCTTCGCCAATAACAAGAGCGGCTTTAATCTTGCCCTGTTTAAGTCTTTCATGAAGTTCCTTTCGTGACTGTGCTCCTTTCAAACCACCAGAATAAGCTTTTCTACCAGGAAGAAAGGCAGGATCCGCTCCAGAAAGTTCCAAGCCAGCACCATTGGCGGCTAAAGAAGGCAACAATAAATCACAGCCAACATTTTGAGCACGTAATAAAATAAGAAGATTAGCAAATGTTTGTATATCACCAGTTGATAAATCTCGTGACCTGTCAGGGCTATGAATAATCACTATGTTTTTTGCCTGTTGAATAAGAACCACTGCCTCTTGAATTTTATTTTCTTCAACGCCTGTAAAACCAGAGGTTTCTGTTAAACTGCATTTTTCAAGGTTTTTTAATAAAACTTCGTTACCGGGTATTTTTCTAATTTCAAACTTATCACCATCCGTGTTATTAATGATCGCCTGTGTAATACCTGACCATAAAAAAGAAGCTGTCCCTCGTTTTGGATCCAAGTTAAGACATGAAATACTTTCAAGTGAATTATGTGTTGATGTACAACAAATCAACTTAGCGTGATTTTGATTAACAGCATTCACAATCTCATAACTCAAAACAGCCTGTTCTGACTGAGGATCAGAGTTATTGCAAATAATCAGATCAGCGGTCTTTAAAACAGATCTGTCTGTTGTTGACGCTGTAAACCCAAAAGAGGCATCCAAAACACCAGAGTCTACACCTGTTTCCAACAATGCAATGGATCCAATATTATTTGTTCCCAAACCTTCTCTAGCAATCTGAGCTGCCAGATACATCTCTTCATTGCTCAGTTCGGGATAAATAAATACGCCCACGGCATCAGCCCCATATTTTTTGATTGCTGATTGAAGTCCCTCCGCGGCTGCTCCATAGGCATCACGAAAAGAGACTTCCTTACAAAATGATTTTTCTCTAATCCAAGGACTCAGCAAGCGTTTACTCTGAATAAAAAGCTCTATTCCAAAACGACCATAAAGACATAATGGGCTATGAGCTAAATCCAATGATTTGATAGAATACCGCTCATCACTAATGCGATTAACCTTAATAGAACAACCTATAGAACAAAAACCACAAGACGTTTGATCATCTTCTTGTTTAAGTGCAGCACTCCCTGGAAACGTATGTTTTATCTGAAGGGCACCTGTTGGACAAACATCAATACAGTTTCCACAAGAAATACAACTGGTTTCATAGAGTGCACTATTCATCGCCGGCCGCATTTCTGTTTTAAATCCACGATTAATCAATCCTAAAGCCGAAATCGGAATCAAGCGCTCACAAGTACGAATACATTTTGCACATAAGATACATTTATTAGGATCATAGGTAATATGAGGGTGTCTGGTATCTACTTTATGTTTTCTGACATACCCCTTGTATTTTTCCATATCCACATCATAGTCTTCAGCATAAAGACGCAATTTACAGCCATCAAAGGCTACACAGCCACAAGACAAACAACGTGTGGCCTCATGATACATATCTTCAAATTCATACCCTGTGGCCACTTCATCAAAATTTCCTACACGATCTTCTACGTTAATCTCGTTCATGTGATGTCGGGGGCTTTCTACAACCTTTTCTAACTCTTGCTTACCTGGTTTTGTCCAAAAATCTTTTGTGACATAAAAGGGCTCTTTTACCAATGCTGCCCCAGAAAGATAATTATGAATGGATTGAGCAGCACGCTGGCCATCACGAATCGCATCGACAACAACTGTTGGACCATCATCTGCAGCGTCGCCACCCGCAAAAACACCCTCAACATTCGTTTCCATTGTTTTCGTGTCAATTGTTAACGTGTTCCATTTTGATGTATTCAATTTATCTTTAGATGAGGATAAAATTTCTTTTAATAACGGATTTTGTCCAATAGCAGACACCACAAGAGAACAGGGTAAATCAAATTCAGAACCTTCAACGGGAACAGGTCGACGACGTCCAGACGCATCTGGCTCACCCAGCTTCATACGAATGCATGTCAGCGCGTTAATTTTATTATTTTCTTTCTTAAGCGAAACAGGCGCCACCAGCTCCATTATTTCGATACCCTCTTTAAGACAGTCTTCGATTTCTAATCGATCTGCGGGCATCTCATTTTTTGTTCGGCGATAAGCAATGATCACTTTATCGGCTCCTAATCGCCATGATGTTCTTGCTGCATCCATGGCGGTATTTCCGCCACCAATCACCAAGACAGTTCCCAAAACAGGGCCAGGATTTTGTGCTTTTTCCACCAAGTAATCAACACCTGTAACAACGCCTTCTGTATTATGCTCCCCGTCAACTCCCATGGGTTTGCCACCAAAAGCTCCCACAGCTAAAAATAAGGCATCGTGTTTTTTTCTTAACTCTTCTACAGAAATATCTTTACCCACTTTTGTATTACAGAGAATCTTTGTTCCAACTCTTGTGATGTATTCAATTTCTTGATCGAGAACAGCTTTGGGCAATCGATATTCTGGGATTCCATAGCGAAGCATGCCTCCTGAGTTAGGCATGGATTCATAAATAACAACGTCATGGCCTTTTTTTCCCAAAAACCAAGCAGCAGTCAATCCTGCTGGGCCAGAGCCTACTACAGCAACAGTCTTTTTTGTTTTTGGTTCACAAAGAGGATTGTCATCATAAGCTCCTGGCAAGTCAGAAAGAAATCTCTTAATGTAATTCACACCAACAGGTTCATCAATATCACTTCGGCGACAGCCTATCTCACATTTTCGAACACAAATTCTTCCACACACAGCTGGAAAAGGATTTCTTTCACGAACCAGAGCTAAGGCCTGCTTATACTCACCCATAGCTGCCAACGCGATATAGCCTTGAGCGTCAGTTCCAGCAGGACAATTTATCAGACAAGGGGATACACAATCAGCATAATGATTTGAGAGCAAAAGTTCTAAAGCTGTTTTGCGAGATTGAATGATTCTGTCATTTTTAGTTTGGACATCCATACCTTCAACAACTCGTGTAGCACAAGCTGGCACAAGATTTGGTTTACCTTGGACTTCGACCACACATAAAAAACAGGAACCATAAGGCGCCAACTCAGGAGAGTGACACAATGTGGAAATCATATCCAATTTTTGTTCTTCAACAACTTCTAAAAGAGTCTGATGAGAAAAAGCTTTTATTTCTTTTCCATTTATTTTTAGTTTGATTTTACTCATTGCTATTTTCCTAGTTATCTAATTTTCAACAACTTAATCTTTGTATACAGCATCAAAACTACATGAAGTGATGCACTTACCACACTTCACACAAATCTCATGATTGATAATATGCGTTTTCTTTTTTTCACCTTGAATAGCCTCTACAGGACAATTCTTGACACACACACCACAACCAGAACATTTTTCAGTTTCAATATTATAAGAAACCAATAAGGAACAACTTTTAGCTGGACACTTTTGAGCTTGAATATGCGCTGTATATTCATCCAGGTAATAATGCATTGTTGTTAACACAGGATTTGGTGCTGTCTGGCCCAAACCACAGAGACTCGCTTCTTTAATATGCTTTCCAAGAGTTTTTAACTTTTCTATATCCTCATCTACGCCCTCACCTTGTGTAATTCTTTCTAAAATCTCTAGCATGCGCAATGTTCCAAGACGACAAAACGTACACTTTCCGCACGATTCATCCTGGGTAAATTCCAAGAAAAATCTTGCTATATCTACCATGCAGGTTGAATCATCCATAACGACCATACCACCAGAACCCATAATAGCGCCTGTTTTTGGAATGTTTTCAAAATCAACAGGTGTATTTTTGAGATGAGCTGGAATACAACCTCCTGAAGGCCCTCCCATTTGAACAGCTTTAAATTCGCGACCATCTTTGATGCCTCCACCAATTTTAAAAACAAGATCTTCAATAGTTGTGCCCATAGAAACTTCTGCAAGACCACCTTTTTTGATTTTTCCAGCCAACGCAAAAACTTTTGTACCTGGACTTTTTTCTGTGCCATATTTTTTATAAGCCACACCTCCATTGAGGATAATCCAGGGTACATTAGCATAAGTTTCGACATTATTATTATTGGTTGGTTTTTGCCATACACCTGCTTCAGCAGGAAAAGGAGGCCGGATCCGCGGCATCCCTCTTTGTCCCTCGATTGAAGCAAATAGAGCTGTTTCTTCACCACACACAAAAGCACCAGCGCCCTGTTTAATCACAACATCAAAATCAAACCCTGAATTAAGAATGTTTTTTCCCAAGAAAGCTTTTTGACGTGCTGCCTCAATAGCCATTTCAAGTCTTTTAATGGCCAAGGGATATTCTGCTCGGCAATAGATATAGCCATAGCTAGCCCCAATAGCTTTTCCACAGATGATCATGCCTTCTAAAATCGAATGTGGATCCCCTTCTAAAACAGAGCGATCCATAAAGGCGCCTGGATCACCTTCATCGGCATTGCACACGACATATTTTATTTCCCCTTTATTCTTAGCTGCAAATGACCATTTTAAACCTGTGGGGAAACCAGCACCACCACGACCTCGCAATCCAGAATTTTTTATCTCTTCGATGATTTGTTCGGCCGTCATATGTAAAACAGCCTTCTCTGTTGCCTGATACCCTTTTGTTTCTTGATATTCTTCTAAAGATTCTGGATCAATAAAACCACATCTTTGCAATACAATACGATTTTGCTGTTGTAAAAAATCTAGTTCTTGTCCGCTTTTTTTACCAGAGCTGTCTTCGTGATATACAACGTTCTCAATCACAAGCTGATTGTTTTTTATATGTTGTTCAATAATTTTATGCGCAATTTGGGGGGTTACATCACCATAAATCGTCCGTTGATTCTCATCGCGCACTTCAACAAGGGGTTCTCGATAACACATACCAATACACCCCGTGATAGACAAAGGTGTTTTGTTTTTTTGTTCAGTCAGACATTTTTCTATTTCGTTATATGTTTCTTTAGCACCTGCCGACATACCACAGGTACTCATACCAACTATTATTTTTTTCATTTTATGAGAATCCTATTTATATATTTATCTTATACCTCAAGCTGTTCTGTTTTTTCTGCTTGTTGGTTCACCTGTAGCTTTGTTGCTTCTCTTCGAATTTTTCTGATGGTTTTTCGAATACTTGCCGGAGTGAGCTTTCCATACGTCTCATCATTGATCATCATAACAGGCGCTAAAGAACAACAGCCCAAACAAGCGACCGTAAAAATGGAAAAAAGACCATCTTCTGTTGTGCCACCTACTTCAATCCCCAATTCATCTTGCAAAGTATCACTCAGCATTGTTGCTCCAGAAACATGACAAGCAGTACCGCAACACAACTTGATAACATTTTTACCCATAGGACTAAGTCTAAATTGACTGTAGAATGTAATGACTCCATAAATAGTTGATTCAGGAATCTTTGTGATACTGGAAATATGTTTTATAGCACGTAGAGGAATATACCCAAAATGATCTTGTGCTGATTGTAATAATGGAATCAACTCACCAGGCTTTCCATCATAACGCCAAAGACGATAATTAAAATCGCCCTTTCTTTTTTCCATAACAAACTCCTATTTTTCGATGAAATGAGAAATTCATTGTTGTTTTTGCAAATATTTCAGTTAGCAGCAAGCGAGATCTTATTGTTTCTATACAATATCTCATGAGTTTAAAAAGAAGAAACATGATAATAATCAAGCTCCATTGGAAGAAAGGAAATTTGTCACCAAAAATAACGATAAGAAAGACTAATTCTCTAATATTTTTATTATCTTAGCTGAATTTACTCGTAACACACCATTGATTTGGCTGAGTTTTTCAATAATACGTGATGTTTTACCTACTGCGCCACTTTCATTAATAATTCCAATAAGGCGGGACACATCATCCACAACATCACAAAAAACGACTTCATCCAAAAAGAATAGAGTGGCAAAAACTTGTTGCAAACTATCTTTATCGATATCCACAATCACATAGCTTTTTGTTCCAGAAAACTTTGGCATATCTTTCTGCACAGCTTCTTTGACAGCCTTTTTATAAATTTCGATAAATTCACCTACATCGCGATCTAGTTTTACCCTTTCAACAGGTGATAAAGAAACAATATTAATCCCATCAACAGCTTTTATATTATCATATACATTTTGAAGGCCTTCTTCTGAAGTAGCGTGAACCAGAAGGATAATATCTACATCACCATGTACAGCATCACAGCTAACCACACCCTTCATCTCGTTCAACTTATTCAGTATCTGAACATCTTTGTCTTTATCATGAATACGAAGTGTTAGGTAGGAGCTCACAGAAAAACGAATATCTTCAGCAGAACCTTTATCAATCGCCACTTTTGGATTATCTGTTTTTTGATCTGGTCTTAGTTCCTTAATAGCCTTTACAATATCAGAAATTTCAAATGGTTTATCTAAAAAACCAGTATTATATTCTGAAAGAGCAGTCATTTCTAAGGTTTCATTTCCAAAACCAGTAATAACCAGAACCGGTAAATTGGGAAATTCGCTTTTAATAACTTTTAAGATTTTTAGTCCATCAATGTCGGGCATAAAAATATCTGTTATGAGATAATCATATCCCTGCCCCTGTTCTCGTGATTGGTATAATTCATGTATTGCGGAGATTCCATCAGGACAAGCAGTACACGAATAGCCTTCTTGCATTAACCCCACTGTAAGATTTCTTCGGATTTCTGCTTCATCATCAATAATTAAAATTCTACCACTCATATCGACCTTCCTCTCAATTAGAATTAATACTTAAGATTAAGTACGTTTATAGGTATAATTAATTTCAAAATCAATCTCAACTTACCTGTTATAAATCAGCAAAAGAGAATATCAAAGTAATGCCAATAAGATAAAGGTGTCAAATCGAAACACCTTACAGAATCCAGAAAACAAGGGCCAAAATTGTCAGACCTGAGTACAGATATTTGGTTTGTTTTTGAGTTAATCCCTTAAGTTTTAGCCCTAAATAAAACCCCAAAGGAACAAGAAGAAGACCCAAAAGTGATGTGATTGTTCCGCTCACAAAAATGTGGCGAAACCCCTTCTCTGCCCCACCCAAAACCCAATGCTCATAACTGAGCACATAAAACATGATAAAAACAAAGGCCGCATTGTTAAGAAAAGGCGTCAAAAGACCTGTGAGATAAACACGCCACGTGATACCCTCTTCCTTCTTCATGATCAGTGTCGCCATAACATCAAAACACACACCCATAAAGATAATCGCTGTGAAATGACACACAAACGCTGTTGTAATGAGACGGTAGGCCGCTGCCACCACACCAATGAGTGCAGAGGTCCCCATGAAATTGAGAAATCCACGGCTAAAGGCTAGTAGAAACACTGCTATGCAGGTAATGTATATAGAGGAATGAGGAATATTAGTCGCATAAAGCCCCTCGCCTAATGTTGCCTCAATAAGGCCCCAGAGGGAGCCTAGAAAGAAGATGGGGATAATGAATTTTGTATATTTCATAATATCTTTCAGTTTTGGATCGAAGATTCGAAGGTTCGAAGGTTCGAAGGAATCATTATCTATCCATCGATCCGTCGACCCTACGATCCATCGACCCTATTATTTGACATCTTAAAGAATGTTTTTTAAGTTTTTTCAATGATTTATATTTTCACAGGCCCCATTGACTCTGGGAAGACAAATTCTATAAAACAACTCGTTTCAAATTCTGGTTACCGTTGTCCGGTTTCCGGTTCCCGACGAACAACGGAAAACGGAAAACGAAAAACGAGCATTGGTGGGTTTCTGAGCCTGAAAGTTTATGAAAATGATCAACACATTGGCTATGACCTTTGGGAAATAAATAGTGATAGACAATTAGCTTTCATTCGAGTCCAAAGACCAAAGACTAAAGACCAAAAAAACTATAGAGACAATATAGGTAAATTCTATTTTAATTCTGAAACATTTGAGTATTCTAACAAACTCATTGAACAAGCAAACCAATACGACCTCTTCATCGTAGATGAACTCGGCCCTTTAGAACTTCAAGGTAAAGGTTTCTGGCCTGCTCTTGAAAAGGTTTTTGATTGTGGCACTGATTTTCTTTTTGTTATTAGAGAGGGAATACTTGACGAATTTCAAAAACTTTTTACTAAAATAAATAAAAATGTGATGACAATTACTGATAAAGAAAAACTAAGTTCAATATTCAATATCCAATAATGAATACTCAATATCCATTTTAAAAATTCACTTGATGATTGGATATTGGATATTCATTATTGGCTATTGATTAAGATATTTATTTACCAGCTGTAAGACAGTCTCTTTAATCTCCGGCCATTTGGCAGCCACTTCTGGTGAAAAGTCATCACTAAAAAGCAAATCTTCTACAATCTCAATAGCGATAATATTGATTTTGGAAGCCACTTTCATACCTGTTCTGCGACCAAGCTCTAAAGCTTGTAAAAAAGACACATCGTGAACATGAGACAGATGATGTGTTTCTTTAAAGTCATCAGTTGTCATTTCATACACAGCACCAGGAACGCCACCCTCTGTCTTAATCGCATCTATGAAAATGACATGTTCGTAACCCTGAATAAGTTCCAAAAGCTCAAGACCACCAAGGGCAGCTGTTTTGAAATCTATGGGTTGCATTGTTTCCCTGTCCTGCGAAGCCTTGGCGAAGCAGGATTCAAGATCCCAAACGAGTTTAATACCAATGCCGTCATCGGATAAAATATCGTTACCTACTCCCACAATTAATGTTTTATTCTTTTTTAAAGTCATCATAAAAAATCCGAAATCCGAATCTCGAAAACCGAAACAAATTCGAATATCGAAATACTAAACAAAAATAGATTTCGATATTTTGTTTCAAGTTTTGAGTTTTCGAATTTCGGATTTGTTTCGAATTTCGTATTTCGTATTTCGTATTTCGTGCTTTCTTAGTTAGTCTCTCTTCACAGTCTGCATCACATTACCATCTTTGTCGTTGATATTGACAATCATTGGCATGGTGCCAGGAAGTCTGTGTGTCGCGCAAGAAAAGCAAGGATCATAAGCTCTAAAAGCCATTTCGATCATGTTACAAATGCCTTCATTGACTTCAACGCCCTTCTTAATCAGACCTTGTGCTGCTTTTTTCAATGACATACAAATCGCTGCATTATTATTTGTGGTTCCCACAATAATATTTGCTTTTGTCACAATACCATTCTCATCTGTCCAATAATGGTGTGTGAGTGTGCCGCGTTGGGCTTCCACAATACCAACACCTTCAGTAGGTATCTTTTCAACTTTAGCGCGAAGATCAGGTGCGGTAATTTCTTTATCTTGAGCTAATTCTAAACAACGCTCTGCTGCATAAATAAGTTCAACAAGACGTGCCCAATGCATGGCTAATGTTGCATGCACAGGTTTGCCACCAAGAGTTTCAAACATACGTTCGTATTCTTGTTGGGCAACAGGTGTGGCCATGCCATCAGCAACATTAAGACGTGACAATGGTGTCGCGTGATACACGCCTGAATCATTACCTTCCACAAAACCTTTCCAACCAATTTGTTTAAGGTATGGGAATTTCAAGTAACTCCAGGACTCAACACGTTCAGCAACCCAATCACGATATTCATTTGGTGAATACTTGCAATGTTCTTTGCCATTAGTATCCACAACACGAACTTTGCCTTCATAGAAATTTACTTTATTATTAGCATCAACAAGACCCATTGAATGCAGATTCAAGGCATAAGGGCCGTTAAGAATGATATCGACATACTCTTTGTTGGCCAGAACAACATCATTAAAGATTTTCATAGAGAATTTTGAAAATTCTACAAAGCCTTTGGCTTTTTCTTCAATGTCTTTGCGTTGTTCTTCTGTTAATCCCTTGCGCACGCCACCAGGAACATTCATCACAACATGTGTTTGGTGACCACCAAGCAATGCCTGAATTTCTTGAGCAATACGGCGTTGTTTAAGAACTTCTGTGCCAATTTCAACACCGACTTTAGCAATCACACCCAAAACATTACGCTCAGCTGGATTTGCTGTGGGACCCACAACAAAATCAGGAGCTGCTAGTGCATAAAAATGAGCTATGTGACTGTGAACAAAATGCGCCATGTAAAAAAGCTCGCGCAATTTTTTTGCTGTTGCTGTTGGCTCAACACCAAATACAGCATCCACAGCTTTACCAGAAGCCATATGATGACAACCTGGGCACACACCACATATTTTTGTCACAATAGTAGGCACTTCTTCGACAGGTCTGCCTTCACAAAATTTTTCAAAACCTCTTAACTCAGGAACTTGAAAATAGACATTATCCACTTCGCCATCATCAGTTAAAAAGATTTCAATTTTTCCATGTCCCTCTAAACGGGTAATGGGATCAATAGTCACTCGCTTCATGATACCTTCCTCCTTATAATTGAACCCGGTACGCTCACACGATAAAATGTACCAGCAGGATCTACTACAGATTCAACAATTTTCTTAATTTCTTCTTCATCATTTGAATCAATCATGGTGGCTATCGCACTCATCATTTTTGCACCAGGATCAACAACATCCTTTGTGGGACCATAACAGCCACGACAAGGACCATTACCTTCAATACAACGAGCACCACAACCACTACGAGTGGCTGGGCCCATACAGACAATACCCTGCTCTAATAAACAGGTTTTATAATCATCTTGAACTTCCCAGGGTCTATAAAACTTTTTAACCTTTTTATTATCTGATTTTTCGCGTTTACACTCATCACAAAGTGGTTTGTCACTAGCACCTACTACAGATCCTGAAGGTGGCAATTCAGCACCTGTAACAACAGCTAAAAATACCTCAACAAGACGAGCTGTATTTGGCGGACAACCTGGAAGATAATAATCAACGTCAGTTACTTGATCGAGTGTTTTTACTTCTTCATAAAATTCAGGGAGCGTTAATGTGCCTTCTTTAACCTCAGTAACTGTTTGTGGTTCTATCTTATCAGGATTAACTGTGGATTCACTATCGTGATAAGCACGTCTAAAAACTTCTTTTTTAGAACTCAAGTTTGCTAAACCAGGAATACCACCCATATGAGCACAAGAGCCATAAGCCACAAGTACCTTACTCTTTTTTCTCAAGACATGTGCCATGTGTTCATTTTCACTATTGCGCACAGCACCATTAAAGAGAGTTAAGTCTATGGATTTATCTTCCATAGCTTCCACATCAGCATATTTAGTATCAAGGGCTATGGGCCAAAAAACAAGATCAGCATGTTCAACAACGGTAAATAAACTCTCGTGAACATCTAGAACAGATACGCAACACCCACCACAAGCAGCGCCCCAATAAACAGCCATTTTAATTTTCTTTTTTTCTTCTGTCATTTATATCTCCCTAACATCCCCCTCCCCCCTTTGAGACTGTGCCACAAAGGAGTAGGAGCTTGTTTAAGCTGTCTTAGCTAAATCAGCGTCAACAGTTTCTTTTTTCTTTTCGCCTTTATCAAGCTCTTCTTTTACTGCACAAGGTCCTAACTCTCTTATTTGTTGGGTGTACTCTTCAACAAGGGCAGCAAATTGTTTGCCTTCACTCGCACTTACCCACTCAAGTCTGAGTCTTTTAGGATCAATACCCATTTGCTCGATGTATTTTTTCAAGACATGATAGCGTCTGAGGCATTTGTAATTCCCTTCATGGTAATGACAATCACCAGGATGACAGCCACAAATGAGAACAGCATCAGCGCCTTCACGAAATGCTTTGAGTACAAATGTGGGATCCACACGACCAGAGCACATAACACGCAAAATACGAATATTCGATGGGTACTTCATACGTGATGTTCCGGCAAGATCAGCTCCCGTATAAGAACACCAATTGCATAAAAAACCGACTATTTTAGGTTCATAACTCATGCGCTCCTCCCAATTTCCATAATACCTTCGATTTGATTAAGAATTTGCTCATCTGTAAAGTGACGACTGCGAATAGCGCCACTGGGACATGCTGAACCGCATGTGCCACACCCTTTACAAAGAACTTCATTAACATAGGATACTTTTTCTGCTTCCTTAAAAGATATCGCTGTATAAGGACAAACCTGAATACATGTTTGGCAACCACAGCAAATATCTTCATTCACACAGGCTGTTGTGACTTCCACGTCAATTTGTCCCTGACAGATCGTTCCTAAAACTCTTGCGGCGGCGGCTCGTGCTTGCGAGACAGA
>JAHJDR010000071.1 GCA_018812345.1 bacterium
ATCTTGGAACAGGCATACTCAAAATAACAACCGTTCCCAATCAGGGTGTTGTCAACATGATGTCTTCAACAAATACCGCAAAAGCCTCTTATACCATTGTAACTGATTTTGCGACTGACTGTGTGAGTTTCCAAAATATTCATACATTTAGTTTTGGTGACACAATAGGCCATATTAATAACGTACAGGTTAGAAAAACATGCTTAGATAAAATTATTATCGATAAAGTCATGGTGTCTTGGACTGATCCCAGTGCTGCACAACGCGTCATGAAAATAGACATGAATAGCAGCATCTATTATGATGCCTACGTTGAACCATCAACGGGAGAACCCTCTGAAGGCGCTAATAGTGACATTGTTATTGATATTAATAATATTGTCATGACAGGCACTGGCTATTATACATTTAACTATTTTGAATTTGAATACACTGTTGGCAATGCTCCACCACCAGGCACGGACTTTACCATAACGTTTTATTTCGGAGATGGCAGCAGTTATAATAAACTTTTTGATAACTATGACTAAATGAACTTGTTTGGAAAAAAAGGCATATCCCTCCTTGAAGCTGTTCTCACTATTTTCGTTTTAGCTGTTGGCTTTATGAGCAGCATGCAGGCCATCCAAGAAATTCTCACAACAACAAATTTTTCTGATAAAGAAGTTGTGGCCACACAATTAGCCTCGGAAAAACTCGAAGGCATCTTAGCTGATCGTCAAGCTTATGGCTTTACATACATTATTGGGGCTAACTATCCTGATGAAGTTCTGACTGGTGATTATGTCGGTTATGAACGACGCACATATGTTTTTCCTGTAACGGCTGCTAATCTGAATGGCTCTGCAGCGCCACCAACCGACTTTAAACGCGTTGAAGTTCATGTAAAACATGGTAATGCTATTGATGACAAAATTGAACTCACAGGGCTTGTCGGTGCCTATTAATGCTTATGAAAAAACTTTTTAAAAACATTTCATCTTCACAAGGGTTTAGCTCTGTTGAGCTCATCTTAGGGATTATTATTTCCGTAGCCATTACCATGGTCTCCATTCAAACCATTTCATCACATACAGATGCTTTTAATTTTGTGGCGGCCAGAAAAACAGCTGTGGCAGACGTACGCTTTGCTGTGGCCAAAATCACTGCTGAATTTGAAAAGATTGGTGATGGAGACATTACAGACATTCAAGCAAGTGAATTTACTTATACTAATTCTGCTGAAGGCCCTGTCACTTATAGATTGTTTAATAATAATCTTCTCAGAAATAACGATTTATTATTAAAAAAGGTAGACGCACTCGTATTTAGATATTTTCAACTTAATGGATCTCCGCTTACACCAACCTCAAACAACATTCCTGATGTTAAACGCATTAAAGTAACAATCAAAACACTTCCCAGCACTGATGAAGGTAGTATTGTAATGGCAGCTTATGTTGTGCCCCGCCGCTTCTTAGGTTATCTTCTTCAATAATCAGCAACTAATAAATAAGAATATTCTTCTCCCAATTGCAGCATATGTTCGGAAAAATCTTTAGGATATGAAATGGTAACATCTGTAATTTCCGTACCATTCATAACAGGCTGAAATAGTGGCACAAGTAATGTGGCAAAAGAGGGAATGTTTAACTTTGCCCAGCGTTGTTTCACTTCCTGATGAATTTGATGATCAGGCGTTACCGCGTATGTTTCTACTAAGTTCTTGCCTGCCTCATAGTCACCTTCTGATTTAATGCGTTGAATCTCAATTAGCAAATCACCAAACAGGTTTCTGAGTTTTGCATAATCATTAATCACATAGTACGTTTTGCCATCACGAACTTTCTTTTCAATAACGTTATCTTTGGCACCATGCTGCAAGACCCACCTTGTAATCAAATACCGAGAGCGCATATGTGAATCTGTTATCTTTTGTCCTAAATCAATACGCGCCAATTGCTTCATAAGACCATTAATAATGAAATGATCAAAACCAGCCTTTCCCACGTCTTCATTAGGTACAAGACCTAATTCAATTAACTTGGGGTCCGCACCATAATAGAGAGCAATCACTTCAGCACGCGACTCTTCTAAGGCTGAATAATATGTTTTAATGGCTTGCCGGGGATAATCGACACCTACTTTTTGTTGACCAGAGGCATGACCAATTATTTCATGGAGATCAGTTTGTAAATCGTTGGCTAACATACCATATTGTTTGGTGCGCGCTTTTACTTCTTCTGAAAATACAAATTCTTCAAAACCACCACCCTCTTTACCATCTTCAAATAGAGCATGCATGATATTGCCAAAGGATACAGATTTTGAACCATGTTCTTTTCGAATCCATGAAGAGTTTGGTAAATTCACACCAATTGTTGGTGGTGCTGAACGCATTTCGCCTGAACCGGTCACAAAACTCACAACTTTAGCATCAATGCCCTTTACTTCTTTCTTTTTATATTCCTGAGCAATAGGTGAATGATCTTCAAACCACTGAGCATTTTTGCTAATTGTTGTGGCTCTGCCTGTGGCCTCTTTGTCGACAAGAGTTACATAGGACTCATACATACCGCGCATGCCTAAAGGATCAACATAGGACTCAATAAAGCCAATAACCACATCAATAGAAGATTTTGTATCATTAACCCAATCAAGACTGTACTGATCAAACACCTTTAAATCACCTGTTTTAAAATACGTCACAAGTTTTTCAAGTGCTTTTGCCTGATCTTTTGTGGAGGCTACTGTAATAGCCTTTTCTAACCAATAGACTATTTTTTCCAAAGACTCAGAATAAATACCACCAACTTTCCAGGCTTTTTCAACGACTTTGCCCTTCTCTTTCATGAGACTGGTATTAAGACCTGTCTGAACAGGGTGTTTGTCTTTGGGATTTGTACGTTTACTATAATACTTTTCGACTTCTTTTTGCGTCACATCTTTATAAAAACTAACTGAAGATGTTTTCACAACATCTTGTTTGGTATTTCTATTTGTGCGCACAGGAACCACGCGAGGATCAAAAAGAATACTTGTGAGTTTAGCTGCAAATTTCTCTGTTGTTTCCTCTGGTATTAAAGGCCAAATACCTTCCGGTGTGTTTGCAATAAAAGACAAGAAATCTTCTTGGCTAAATCCTGGTTCCAGTTTTTCATCTGTATAAAAATGATGTATACCTTTACAAACCCAGAATCTCTTTACATAGGTCAAAAAACTCTGAAAAGAACTCGAAGTCCTATCACCTTCATATTTCTTAATAATTTCTTCAAAAGTTTTTCTCAGACGAATATTCTCAGCATAGTTCTGATGATAGAGAATATCATAGCCTGCAAACCCTGCTTGCTGGAGATAATAAATCAATTGTTTATTTTCTAAAGGAAGCTCAGCAAAACCAGGGACCTGGTATCTAATAACTTTCAAATCAGCAAACTTTTCCACAAAGTATTTGAATTCATCCTGCTCAACTTCTTGCAATATAGGCTGAGGCGTTGTTGTAACTTGGGTTTGTTTTTTATCTCCCCCCACCTTACACGTAAAGCAATCACAGCTCACAGCAAGAAAAAGAAGGCTAATACCTAATAATATATAAGTGTAATGTGATATTTTTTTCATAGGGATGGGATTTTAGGGGAGATTTGGGTATTTGTAAAGAAGGAAGTCAAGACGGTTTCAATAGCCAATAATCAATAATCAATATCCATCTTTTTAAAAGCACTGTCATTCCTGCGCA
>JAHJDR010000072.1 GCA_018812345.1 bacterium
CGGCGCTAACAAAATTAACGTAATTAAAGAAATACGTACCATCACAGGTCTTGGTTTAAAAGAAGCTAAAGATCTCGTTGAAGGCGTTCCCTCAGTTGTGAAAGAAGCTGTTGATAAAGAAGAAGCCAACAAGCTTAAAGAACAACTGGAGAAGGCTGGTGCAAAAGTTGAAATTAAATAAACGACGTACAATTATATTTTATGATAGGGCAGTTTGCCCCTCCTTTTAATAAGGAGGGGCCTGCCCCTATTTGCGTTTATTTAATGCTATAGGTTTTAGTTTTTCTTATCTACGCATAGCCCTTTTTAGTAGCCCTGATGCTAAAATGAATGAGCTGTGCAGAACATAAAGGAGCCATCATGGCAAAGTCTGTTTCAGACCTTTATCGCTTACGCAAAGATTTTTCACGTATTCAAAAAATTACTGAAATTCCTAATCTGATTGAAGTTCAAAAGAAATCATATGAGACTTTTTTGCAATTTCATGTACCTGTAGACAAACGTGAAAACATTGGCTTGCAAGGTGTTTTTAATAGCGTGTTTCCCATACGTGATTTTAATAACACGGCTTCATTAGAGTTTGTAAGTTACAGTTTTGAAAAACCACGTTATGATGTGTCTGAATGTCGCCAACGAGGCATGACATATGAAGCGCCCATGAAAGTTGTTGTGCGCCTTGTGGTTTGGGATAATGATTTTGATAATGAGACACAGACAATTCGCGATGTGAAGGAACAAGAAGTTTATTTTGGTACTATTCCACTCATGACCGAAAATGGTACTTTTATCATCAATGGTGTTGAGCGTGTTATTGTTTCTCAATTGCATCGATCTCCTGGTGTCTTTTTTGAACATGACAAAGGAAAAACACATGCTTCAGGCAAATTACTTTATTCGGCACGTGTTATTCCCTATCGTGGTTCTTGGCTTGATTTTGAATTTGATACAAAAGATCTGCTCTATGTACGTATTGATAGACGACGCAAAATTCCTGCGACCATATTATTGCGTTCTATGGAAATGAGTGTAGAAGAAATATTAAATTATTTCTATAAGACTGAAACAGTCATGCTGGAAGGCAAGAAGATTAAAAAGAAAATAAATGATGATCTTTTAAAATTACAACGAGCTTCCAGAGATATTAAAGCTCCTGGTGGTCGTGAAGTTCTTGTTAAGAAAGATGGTAAGTTTACTCAAAAAGCCATTAAGCGCATGCAAGAACTTAAAATGAAGGAATTAGAACTCGAGGAAAGCGAACTCCTTGGCTGTGTTTTGGCAAATGATATCGTTGATGAATCGACAGGTGAAGTTGTTGCTGAATGTAATACAGACATCACGAGTGAGTTAATAGAGGCTATTCGCAAAGCGGGAGTGACGCAGTTTAATATCCTCTACATCGACAACCTCAATGTTGGTGGTTATATTCGCAATACATTGCTTGTTGATAAAGTGAGCACACCAGATGAAGCTGTTATCGAGATTTACAAGCGTTTGCGACCCGGTGATCCTTCAACATTAGAAGCGGCTCGTACATTATTTGAAAATTTATTTTTTGCAGATGGTCGTTATGACCTTTCAAAAGTGGGTCGTTTGAAAATCAATCATAAGTTTGGTTTTGATGTGCCGCTTGATCTTTCCGTATTACGACATGAAGATATTCTGTACATCACACGTTATCTTTGTCGCTTAAAAGATGGTTTTGGTTCTGTCGATGATATTGACCACTTAGGCAACAGACGTGTTCGTGCTGTAGGTGAGTTGTTAGAAAATCAGTACAGAATAGGTCTTGTTCGTATGGAACGAGCTATTAAAGAGCGAATGAGCTTACAAGAAATTGAAACGCTCATGCCAAATGATTTGATCAATGCCAAACCTGTTTCAGCTGTCGTGAAAGAATTTTTTGGATCATCACAGTTGTCTCAGTTCATGGATCAAACAAATCCGCTTTCTGAAATCACACATAAACGTCGTTTGTCCGCATTAGGCCCTGGTGGTTTAACAAGAGATCGTGCTGGTTTTGAAGTGCGTGACGTTCATCCTACGCATTATGGTCGTGTTTGTCCCGTAGAAACTCCTGAAGGACCAAACATTGGTTTGATTGCGTCTTTATCATCCTATGCACGTGTGAATGACTTTGGTTTTATTGAAACACCTTATCGTGCTGTTACAAAGTGTACGGTAAGCTCAGAAGTAAAGTTTTTTACAGCCCTTGATGAAGAGCAGCACGTGATTGCACAGGCAAACGCTCCTTTAGATAAAAATGGAAAATTTGTTAATGAATTTGTTTCATCTCGTAAAGATGGTGAGTTTGCTGTTGTTCCTCGCGAAGAAGTCACACTCATGGATGTGTCACCCAATCAGCTTGTGAGTATTGCCGCTTCTATGATTCCTTTCTTAGAGCATGATGATGCGAATAGAGCTTTGATGGGATCGAACATGCAACGTCAGGCGGTTCCCTTATTAGAAAGTACGGCACCTTTGGTTGGAACAGGTATGGAAAAGACTGTGGCTCGTGATTCTGGTGTAACAATTGTTGCGGGACGTGACGGAACCATTCTTTCTGTTGATGCCTCACGTATTGTGATCAAAGCCAATATGGTTAAAAAGAAAGATATGGGATCAGAAATTGATATTTATAATTTAACTAAATATCAAAGGTCGAACCAAAATACCTGTATTAATCAGGTTCCCATTGTTTCTGTTGGTATGAAGGTAAACGCTGGTGATGTTATTGCTGATGGCCCTTCTACAGAAAAAGGCGAATTAGGCTTAGGAAAAAATCTTGTTGTAGCCTTTATGCCTTGGGGTGGTTATAACTTTGAAGATTCCATTCTCTTATCAGAAAAAATCGTACGAGATGACATTCTCACATCAATTCATATTGAAGAGTTTGAATGTGTCGCACGTGATACAAAACTTGGTAAAGAAGAAATAACACGCGATATTCCCAATGTGGGTGAAGAAGCCCTCAGAGATCTTGATGAATCAGGATTAGTTCGTATTGGTGCTGAAGTAAAACCAAGTGATATCTTAGTAGGAAAAGTGACACCAAAGGGTGAAACACAATTATCTCCAGAAGAAAAACTTCTTCGTGCCATCTTTGGTGAAAAAGCCGGTGATGTCAAAGATACCTCATTACGTGTTGGTCCTGGTGTTGTGGGCACTGTTATTGCCACTCAGATCTTTTCACGTGAAGGTGTTGAACTTGATGACCGCGCTAAAGACCAACAATCTCAAGCAACCACAAAACTGAAAAAAGACCAAATTGAAGAAATTAAAGCCATTCAAATGAGCTATGAAAAACAACTCAGAACTCTTTTTATTGGTAAAACAGCTTCGACAGATGCTGCTGATGAGAATGACAAGGTTGTGATTAGTGAAGGTAAAAAAATCACAAATGAGCAACTCAATAAGTTAACCATTTCTTATTGGAAAAATATTTCTATCAATGATGAAGATGTTGAAGAACAAGTTGAAGAGCTTTTCGATGACATGGCAGATCAAATAGATATGGTTGCCATGATGTATGATCAAAAAGTTAGTAAACTTAAAAAAGGTGATGAACTTCCTCCAGGTGTTATAAAGCTAGTCAAGGTTTACGTTGCGATTAAACGTAAAATCATGGTGGGTGATAAGATGGCTGGACGTCATGGTAATAAGGGTGTTGTGAGTATTGTCCTTCCTGAAGAAGACATGCCTTATTTAGAAGATGGTACACCTGTTGACATTATCTTAAATCCTTTAGGCGTGCCAAGCCGTATGAATATTGGGCAGATTCTAGAAACGCACTTAGGTTGGGCAGGTCTTAGATTAGGTAAGCGTCTTCAAGAAATGATGGAAAAATCTTTTGATCGCAATCAAGTGATGATGTTCCTCAAAAAAATCTATCAAGACAAAGAAGCTCTTGATCGCATAGAGGCCATGTCTGATGATGAACTAAAAGATTTCTGTCGCGCGCAACGCAATGGTTTTTGTTTTGCAACAAATGTCTTTGATGGTGCTACTGAACTTGAAATTAAAGAGCTGCTCAAGACGGCGGAGATTCATACGACTGGCCAACACATCTTATTTGATGGCCGTACAGGTGAAGCATTTGATAACCCTGTAACAGTTGGTGTGATGTACATGTTGAAACTGCACCATCTTGTTGATGATAAGATTCATGCACGTTCCATTGGACCGTATTCACTTGTGACGCAACAACCCCTCGGTGGTAAAGCACAATTTGGTGGTCAAAGACTTGGTGAAATGGAAGTTTGGGCCCTCGAAGCTTACGGTGCTGCGTATTCCTTGCAAGAATTTTTAACCGTCAAATCTGATGATGTTGTTGGAAGAACTCGTATGTATGAACGCATTGTAAAAGGTGATCATACTTTAGAGCCTGGGCTACCAGAATCTTTCAAAGTTCTTATGAAAGAAATGCAAGGTCTCGGTCTGAATATAGAACTCGAAGAAGAGAAATAGGCTGAAAAAATACGAAACCCGAATTTCGAATTTCGAAACAAAAAGGAAAAACAAATATGGATATTTCAGTGTTTTTTGAAAAACCAAAGAGTCCACAAAGTTACAAATCGATCCGTTTAGGATTAGCCAGTCCTGAAATGATTCGTTCTTGGTCACATGGTGAAGTGAAAAAACCGGAAACCATTAATTATAGAACTTTCAAGCCTGAGCGCGATGGGTTGTTCTGTGCTAAGATTTTTGGTCCTGTAAAAGATTACGAATGTAATTGTGGTAAATACAAACGCATGAAGCATCGTGGTATTATCTGCGAAAAATGTGGCGTGGAAGTTATTCAGTCTAAGGTCAGACGTGAACGCATGGCCCATATTAACTTGGCGTCACCTGTGGCTCATATTTGGTTTTTAAAATCGTTGCCATCACGTATTGGTACATTGCTGAATATTTCATTAAAAGATTTGGAAAAAGTTCTTTATTTCGAATCTTATGTTGTTTTGGATCCCGGTTCAACACCTCTTGAGGATGGTCAGGTTCTTGATGAAGAAGAATACCAAAATGCTCGTGCTGAGTTTGGTGGTGACTTTGTTGCGGGAATGGGTGGACAATCAATTCAAGAAATGTTGAAAAGACTTGATCTCGATGAGTTGTATCAAAAAGTAAATGCACAGCTCAGCAAGACAGAATCAGAGACAACAAAGAAGAAATTATCCAAACGACTTAAAGTGGTCATCTCTTTTAGAGAATCAAGTAATCGTCCTGAGTGGATGATGCTTGAAGTTATTCCGGTCATTCCACCAGATCTCAGACCTCTTGTGCCACTTGAAGGTGGTCGTTTTGCGACATCTGATCTCAATGACCTCTATCGTCGCGTGATTAACCGTAACAACAGATTACAACGTTTACAAGAGCTCAATGCTCCTGAAATTATTGTGCGTAATGAAATGCGTATGTTGCAGGAAGCTGTTGATGCCTTGCTTGATAATGGTCGTCGTGGCAAAGTTTTCACTGGCGCTTCAAAAAGACCTCTTCGTTCCTTGTCTGATATGATTAAGGGAAAACAAGGTCGTTTCCGTTTGAATCTTTTAGGTAAACGTGTTGATTATTCTGGACGTTCCGTAATTGTTGTGGGACCAGATTTAAAACTGCATCAATGTGGTTTGCCCAAAAAGATGGCGTTGGAGCTATTTAAGCCTTTTATATACCATAAGCTCGAAAGACGTGGCTTAGTTTCTACGATTAAAAGTGCTCGCAAAATGGTTGAGCAGGAAAGACCAGAAGTCTTCGATATTTTAGAAGAGGTTATTAAAGAACATGCTGTTCTTCTCAATCGTGCGCCAACACTACATCGCCTTGGTGTTCAAGCTTTTGAACCAGTTCTTATTGAAGGAAAAGCTATTCGTTTGCACCCGCTTGTTTGCGTTGCTTTTAATGCTGACTTTGATGGTGACCAAATGGCTGTGCATGTACCCTTATCTATTGAAGCGCAAATTGAAGCGCGCGTTCTCATGATGAGTACGAATAACATTTTATCTCCCGCTCATGGTAAGCCGATTATTGTTCCGACTCAAGATATGGTTTTAGGTCTTTACTATATGACTCGTGAAAGACCTTTTAGTCCTGGAGAAGGAAAGCTTTTTTCTGATATGCAAGAAGTTCAAGTGGCTTACCATCATGGTAAAATTGATTTGCAAGCGCGTATAAAAGTGCGTCATGAGGGTGTTATCATTGAGACCACAACCGGTCGTAGTATTCTCTCTGAAATTTTACCCAAAGAACTTCCTTTTTCTTATATCAATAAGACAATGGATAAAAAGGCTATCGCAGAGTTGATAGACATTTGCTATCGTGTGGCTGGCAATAAAGAAACTGTTCTGATTGCAGACCGCTTAAAGAACATTGGTTTCGAGTTTTCAACAAAAGCAGGTATTTCTATTTGTCTCGACGATATGGTTATTCCTGATCTTAAAGATTCAATGATTGATGAAGCCTATGAAAAAGTTGCTACAATTGAGAATCAATATGTTGAAGGTCTGATTACTGTTGGCGAACGTTATAATAAGGTTGTCGATATTTGGGCACAAACAACAGATATCGTGACTCAGGAAATGATGAGAGGCATGAGTACGCAAGTTATTAAAGATAACGAAGGCAAAGATGTTGTGATCCCCTCATTTAACTCTATTTATATGATGGCTGATTCTGGAGCCAGAGGCTCGCAACAACAGATGCGTCAGTTGTCTGGTATGCGTGGTTTGATGGCGAAACCTTCTGGTGAAATTATTGAAACACCGATTACAGCAAATTTTAGAGAAGGATTGACGGTCTTACAATACTTTATTTCAACACATGGTGCGCGCAAAGGTTTGGCAGATACGGCTTTAAAAACAGCCAACTCTGGTTACTTAACACGTCGTCTTGTTGATGTAGCACAAGATGTGACTGTTATCGAACAAGATTGCGGTACTCTTGAAGGAATCGAAATGGCACCGCTTATTGAAAGTGGTGAAATTATTGAAACGCTTGGTGATCGTATTTTAGGCCGTGTTGTGGCTGAAGATGTGATTGATAAATTCACAGGTGAAACGCTTGTTGAGCGTGATGAAGAAATTACAGAGGAGCTCGTTGACAAGATCGAAGAAGCGGGTATTGAAAAAGTCGCTATCCGTTCTGTTCTGACTTGTGAAAGTCGGCGTGGTGTTTGCGTAAAATGTTATGGTCGCGATTTATCTCGAGGTCATATGGTTAACATTGGTGAGGCTGTTGGCGTTATTGCGGCTCAAAGTATTGGTGAGCCAGGAACACAGCTTACTATGCGTACGTTCCACATTGGTGGTGCGGCGGCTAAAAAGGCTGAACAGTCTACATTGGAAGCTCGTAATGATGGTGTGCTTAAATACAACAACATCAAGTTTGTTATTAACAAAGAAGGCCAAGTTGTTGTCATGAATCGTCATGGTGAAGTGATTGTTGTTGATACGACAGGACGGGAACGTGAGCGTTATCCTGTTATTTACGGTGCCACACTTTATTTGAAAGAAGGCGATCCTGTTAAGGCTAAACAGTTGATAGCAGATTGGGATCCTTACACAGTGCCTATTTTAACAGAAGTAGAAGGCGTGATTAAATTTAGCGATATTGTGGAAGGTCAGTCCATGCAAGAGGTTATTGATGAGGTTACTGGTCGATCACGTCGCATTATTATTGAATCAAGAGACAAAGACCATAGACCACGTGTAGAAATTACCGATGAAAGTGGTGAAGCCGTTAAATTGTCTACGGGTTCAAATGCGAGATATTTACTCCCAATGGGTACAAATATCACAGTATCTGATAAAGATAATGTAAGAGCTGGTGATGTTATTGCGAAGATTCCACGCGAAACAACAAAAACAAAAGATATTACCGGTGGTCTTCCTCGTGTGGCAGAGCTTTTTGAAGCGAGAAAGCCAAAAGATTGTGCCATTATTACTGAAATTGATGGTTACATCTCATTTGGTAAGGATACAAAAGGAAAGAGAAAGGTTCTTGTAACGCCAGAAGTTGGCGATTCTTATGAATACCTCATTCCAAAAGGGAAACACATTACAGTGCATGAGGGTGAATATGTGAAAGCAGGGGAGCCTCTCATGGATGGTTCTTCCAATCCACATGATATTCTTAAGGTTCTTGGTGAAAAAGCTCTTTCAAAATACCTTACAGATGAAGTGCAAGAAGTATATAGATTACAAGGTGTTAGGATTAATGACAAGCATATTGAAGCGATTGTTCGTCAGATGTTGTCTAAAGTACGCATTATTGAGCCAGGCGATTCTCGTTTTCTTATTGATGAAGCAGTTGATCGTTTCATTTTTGATACAGAAAACTCATCGATTAAGAAGAAAAAAGGTAAGCTAGCCATTGCAGAACCCTTGTTATTAGGTATTACAAAGGCATCCTTGACCACTGATAGCTTTATTTCAGCAGCGAGCTTCCAGGAGACAACTAAGGTTCTTACAGAGGCTTCTATCTCAGGTAAGGTAGACTATTTACATGGACTCAAGGAAAATGTGATTATGGGGCGTTTAATCCCAGCTGGTACTGGGGTGCCCGTGTACCAAGAAGTGACAGCTCAGATGGCTGAAAATAATCAGAATTATAATTCTGAAAATCTTGAAGAAACTAGTGAACAAGCTATTGCATAAATTATTTGTTTAATATATGTAGCGCCAGCCGATTGGCAGATCCCTGCCTAAGAAGGTTTAAAGTACCGTCTTGGTGGGCTTTTTGGAATAGATCAAAAAGCTGTCTAAAAATAAAGGCAAGCCTGTACTGGCTTTGCCGTATTTAGCAACTTTTTAATTTTTTATTTGCGCACTACTTGACAAGCAAAAGTGAGCTTGCTAAGGTCGCGCCTCCTTTTAGGAGGATGAAAGAAATTTGTAATTTAATTAACAATATCAAGAAGTTGTAAGAGGTGGTTGGTTATGCCAACAATAAATCAGCTAATAAAACAAGGTCGCAAAAGAGTTAAGTACAAAACAGCGTCTCCCGCATTGCTAAAGTGTCCCCAAAGACGTGGTGTCTGTGTGCGTGTTTATACAACAACGCCAAAGAAACCAAACTCAGCTTTGCGTAAAGTTGCTCGTGTACGTTTAACAAATGGTATTGAAGTGACTTCATACATACCTGGCGAAGGTCATAACTTGCAGGAACATTCTGTTGTTCTCATTCGCGGTGGCCGTGTGAAGGATTTACCTGGTGTGCGCTATCATATAGTGCGTGGTTCACACGATACTCAAGGTATTGAAAAACGACGTCAGCGTCGTTCCAAATATGGCACGAAGAAACCGAAGTGATAGGAGACTGTTATGTCACGTAAAGGACAAGCACCAAAGAGAAAAATTTTACCTGATCCTAAACACAAAGATAAAGTTGTTACTAAGTTTATTAATAAACTTATGTGGGATGGCAAAAAAAGTGTTGCGGAAAAAGCTTTTTATCAAAGCTTAGATATTCTTGAAAAGAAATCTGGTGAAGAAGGAATTAAAGTTTTTAAACAAGCATTAGAAAATTCAAAACCCATGATTGAAGTTCGTTCTCGTCGTGTTGGTGGTTCAAACTATCAAGTTCCTGTTGAGGTTAGAGCTGAACGTCGTGTGGCTTTGGGGATGCGTTGGTTGATCAACTCTGCTCGAAAGAGAAATGAGAAAAGTATTTCATCTCGCTTAGCGGGAGAATTATTTGATGCTTATAAGAACGTTGGAACAGCGATTAAGAAAAAAGAA
>JAHJDR010000002.1 GCA_018812345.1 bacterium
AAATCTGAATGGGAAGATCCCTTCTACCCTGTAGCCTGTCCAGACGTTGATGTGGATGATGCAGAGATGGTTTGTCGTGGCCAACTCACCTCACATCATTTTTATGAAGGTAGCTCACACCAGTGGCAATACCTCATGGACATAAATGGTGATAGTCTGCCTGATCGCGTGCGCGCCATTGAATGCACAGGTTGTGCCGATTCCACAGAACAAGCTGATTTGGAAATTGCCTTGAACACGGGCAATGGTTGGAGCACCTCAACAACAGTTTGGCGCGATCCTGCTATTAATACGTTTCCTGGCATGGCTGATAATGGCAAATTCTTTATGGATTTTAATGGTGACGGCCTTCTCGATCGTATCGTGATTAATAAACTTCAAGAAACAGGTGAAGGCACTATTTGGGCTGATGGTTTTTATGTTTATTACAATAACGGCACTGGTTTTGATCAAACAGGTGTGTTTTGGAAAGACCCTTTGTACACAGAACTCGGACAAGACAGTTTAGGACGTCTGAATGTGACAGATGAGCATGGCACAAAAGCCACAATTCGTGATTTTAATGGCGATGGTCTTCCTGATCGTATGGCTGTTGCTTCTTTTCAAGATGGTGATGGAAACGATCTGGGCACAGGCATTCATGTTTATTTAAACCGCAATGGTCTTGAATGGGCGCAACCAACAGAAGATGGTTCCATAAATGAAATTGATCACATTGTTATTATTGATAAAGCCAGTGAAGATAAAGGATACATTAATACAAAGCACGATTGGATAGACATGAATGGGGATGGCTTTTTGGATCGTATAGAAGGCGACCCTGCTAATAGTGAATTCACGGTGTTCTATTATCGTGGTATCACACCAAGCACGGGCACAGAGCAACTCTCAGCAGGTGAAACCATGACAGATCCAGTCACAGATGGCAGTGATGGCTGTGAAAAATCGGGGCATATTTATAATGTACGCGAATCAAATAACAATACGCGTGGTTTTTGGCTCACCCACACTATGACTGCAGATTTTAATGGCGATGGTTATCCTGATCGATTGGCCATTAGCAACTGTAACCTCAATGAGAATAACAAAACTTATCGTTTCTATCCCTTAAATAATAATGGTATTAAATTTTCTGATTCACCAACGCAATGGGATTATAAAAAAGTCACACAACCTGATGGTGCCTTACATTCTGTGTCTAGCGGTGCTGGCATGACAACGGTCATTGAATACATGCCCTCTTCATGGCCACGTCGCTGGAGCAGCAATCACGCCAATCTTCCCATCACACATCGCCATCTGCCCTTTAATCTTTATTTAGCCCATAAAATCTACACAACCGATTACACCCTCAACCCAGCTGATGAATCATCTTTTGTAGAAGCCAAACGCAACTCTGGTATGCGCTGGATGACGTATGAATACTTTGGCGGAAACTTTTTTATTAAAAATGCTGTTGATTCTGATGGTGATGGCGAGCCTGAAGAAAATCGTTTTGCGGAGTTTAACGGTTTTCAATCGGTTGCAAAAACAGTTCATAAATCCACTGGGGAAACCTGGGATGACATGATCACCACATCCTATTATCATCAAGCATTAAGCGATTATGACACGATTAGTGCCTCTGATGAAACCTATTTTGAAACGCTATCTTATAACCACTTAGCCTTTTCAGGAAAACCTTTTTACACAGAAACAGAAGTTGGTGGTGTTTTGCGCTCCTGGCAAGAAAGTGATTACACTGTTGATCTTGTTTCGTCTTCAGACATGTTTAACTGTGATGGCATTTGCTTTCCCAGACTCACAACTCTTGTTAAATCTTTTCAAGAAAGTCTTGTCTCCCCACAAAAAACAAGCTCTGTGAGTTTTAATTATGACGCTTATGGCAATATCGCAGAAGAAAATTATTATGACAGCAATAGTAATGAAATCATCACCAAATCGACTTCTTATTATGCCCCCACAACGTTTGCTCAAGAATTACAAATACGAAACCGCCCTGAAGAACAAAACAAAGAGCAAGCTGGCACAATTTATCGTAAAAAGGATT
>JAHJDR010000073.1 GCA_018812345.1 bacterium
CCACAAAGGGATTTGCTGAGAAGTTCTATGTTGATGCGGGCTTTATTGGTCGTTTTCTTGCCAATGATCAAACGGCTAGTGCTTTTAATCATGGGTATCAAAGATACTTCTTATCATTTTCAACCTTTGATTGGATGCTCAAAGGCTTAACCTTAAGTACAACAGCAGATTATTATCATGGAACTGATAATATCTTAAAAAATAATACAGCAGGGCTATCTTTTGATGCGGCTCACGAGTTTAGTAAGAAATTTAAACTCAATGCGGGCACTGCTTTTTATTTTTACAGGTATAATTTTAATCTTGGTAATGAATCGGACAATGTTAGAACCTTGTATGCGGGCGTAAACTGGACGGTTATCAAAAATTTTACAACAAAAGCTAATTACGAGTTCGAACATAATGACTACAACGATTTTCACACAGTTAAACTTAGTTTAATATGGAAATTCTAATGAGAAAAAGCATTATTATATTTATAGTATTATTACCCTTTCTCTTGGCCAACAAAGATTGTCAGCGATCGACAACCTGGGGAAAGACAAAACAAATCGTGGCTTCGTCGTTAGCAACAGGTCATCCTGAGATCGATGTTGATACGGCGTGCACAGATTGTCATGATGACATATCAAAAACAAAGCCTGCTAATCACAAAATGTCCTGGGAAAGAGAGCATGGTAAAATTGATCAATTACAATTTGGCTATCAAGTTCAAAGTCTTTGTTATAAATGTCATAATGAATCAACCTGTTCTCAATGCCATGAACAAAATAAACCTAAAAACCATACGCAACATTTTCGCTTAAAAGGTCATGGCGTCATGGTAGGACTTGATCGTTCTGCCTGTACGACATGTCACAAAGCTGATTTTTGTGATCGTTGTCATTCGCAAACAAGTCCGGCCTCACATAATGCTCTTTGGGGCTCAACCCAAAACAGACATTGTGTAAACTGTCACTTACCATTGACTGGTTCTACGGCTGAGCAATGTTCTGTTTGCCATGCGGGAACACCATCACATGCAAGCGCTACAGCACAACCTGCTAATGGTTTTCATGCCCCGGGTGCTGATTGTAGGAGTTGTCATGTTCCGTTAACACAACATGCTGATAACGGTACTGATTGCGAAACCTGTCATCAATAGTTTGAAAGGAATGTAAAATGAAAAATAAGAGAAATCATTTGCTTACTAATCTAGGGGTAGCTTGCGTTATCATGTTAGTGATGACATTAACGGCTTGTTTCGGTAGCTCATCTTCAACAGATTCGCCGATCTCAAGTAATCCTGCGACTAGCGCTTCTAGTCTGACAGCTACGATTACTGATGTGAGTATTCCTGATAGTGGCGGAACACCAACAGTTTCTTTTACAATAACAGATGCCAACGGGAATGGTGTGACAGGTCTTACAGGCATGCGCTACATTATTGCAAAACTGGTGGCTTCTGCTGATGGTGAACCAAGTTATTGGCAGAGTTATATAAATACAACAGCTACAAAAGAGGCCGGTGATCCGGGCACAACCAAAGATGGGACCACTGCTGTTCAGGCCACAACAGAAAATGATTCCTCAGAAGAAGGTGCCGGTGTGCTCACTGAAAAAGGTGGTGGGCAGTATGAGTATGTGTTTGCCACAGATTTAAGTGCGGTTACGACTGAAAATGGAAAAGCGCTTGATGTGCCTTATGAGCCAGAACTGACTCATCGTGTGGCTATGCAAATTAGTGCAACAAATGATGATGGTGAAACTATTTGGGCAAATCCCATTTATGATTTTCAACCCTCAACAGGTGATACAACAGGCATTACAACTCGCGATATGGCCTTAACAAGTTCGTGTAATGAATGTCATGATGATCTCGCAATGCATGGTGGTGGACGTCATGAAGTTAAATATTGTGTGACTTGTCATAATCCCGGTACAGTTGATCCCAATACAGGTAACAATCTAGACATGGCTCTTATGGTTCATAAAATACACCGAGGCGCTAGTTTACCTAGTGTTGCTGATGGTGGCGAGGATTATGAAATTTATGGCTATCATGATACAGAGCATGATTATTCAACAGTCGTTTTTCCACAAGATATTAGACATTGTGAAAAATGTCATAATCCTTCAGATGAAGAAACGCCTGATGCCAGTAATTATGCAGAAGTTCCTTACATAAGAGCTTGTGAAGCTTGTCATGATGACATCGTTTTTGATGGTAATACACCAGAGGATTGGCAAGTGGCTCACAGTGGTGGTACGGCAACTAATGCAGAATGTGCGACATGTCATGGTGGTAGTGGCGCTACGGTGGATGGTCGTATAGCAGGTGTTCATGTGATTGCAACTGAAGTTGCTGCCGCAAATTTTCAATATAATATTCTTAGTGTCAAAAATACTGATCCTGGCGAATTTCCCAAAGTGAAGTTCTCAGTAACCAACCCCCTGACAGATGAAACCTATGATGTGAAAAGTGATCCTCAATGGACTGGCAGTGGTTCTATTAATATCAAAATTGCTTGGAATACACTCGATTATAATAACACAGATAGTGAAAGTGGCGATGAAGGTGATCCTGCCCAGCCTGTAAGTCTTAATGGAGAAACGGCAACGGCAAATGGTGATGGAACTTTCACAATTACTTCTGATATTGCTATTCCCGCTGGTGCTGAAGGTAGTGGTGTTGTGATGATCGATGGACGTCCTTCAGAGGCTTTGGATGATGATGGCCTTTATGATGATAGAATACCTGTCACAAATGCTGTGAAGTATTTTAAAATAACTGATGATGAAACCGTGGAAAGAAGAGAAGTTGTTTCCATGGATAAGTGTAATAACTGTCATGGATTTTTGTCACTACACGGTAGCAATCGAAACAATAAGATTGAGGCCTGTGTGATTTGTCATAATCCGAATGCAACAGATATTGTTGTTCGCCCAGCAATGACTGATGATGACGAAGATGATGTTCCAGATGATTTTGATGCCACAGGAACAGATGGAAAGCGTGAAGAATCTATTGACTTTAAATATATGATACACGCGATTCATGCGGGATCTTCTGAAGAACATGGGTATCGTGAAGCAGGTATTGTTGTTTATGGTTATGGTGGAAGAGCACACGATTATTCTGAAGTGCGTTTTCCAGGAAGCTTAAATAACTGTAACATGTGCCATACAGAAGACACCTATTTACTACCAATGGAAGATGATATTTTGGCAACAACCATTGGTACAGGCGATGTTTTTGCTGATCTCGCAGATCCAGATGTGGATGAAAACATTAGTCCCATGTCATCAGTTTGTTCATCTTGCCATGATTCAGCTTTAGCGCAAACACATATGGAACAAAATGGTGGTGAGTTTGATAGCACCCAGGCGGTTATTACTGCAAACGCTTCTGAAACATGTGCTATTTGTCATGGAGATGGTAAAACAGCAGATGTGAATACTGTTCACGGCATTACTGAATAGTAAGCCTAAATACTATTAAGATAAAAGCTATCAAGGTTGGTTTTTCTTTTTCCAATCTTGATAGCTTTTTCGACTTGCCTCAATCCATGACTCAGGCATTTCATCTTTAAGGCCATGTCGAATGGCATAAAAGACACTTTTCTTAATTAAAAGTTCTGAATGGGACATGCCAAAGACTTCCACGTTTTTGACATGAGGAGCCTCTTTGAGCACAGATGTGGGAAAGTGACAGGCATTATCACCTTTAGAATAAATCGAAAAAACTTTAATATGCTTTGGAAATGGTGTGTTGTTTAGCCTGTTGAGGAATTTACTTTCAGGTTTGAGTTGTTTCAAACTTTTACATATCATGCTGACTGGGGGAATGAATGTGAGGTAAGACCACAGTGAGCCATTGTACGGGGTGCCAAGAGTGATAAAAGTCTTAGCGCGTCTGGCCCCGTTGAGATATTTTATATAATAAGCGCCAATCAATCCACCTTTTGAGTGACCAACAATGTATAATTTTCCTTTAATTTTGTTTTTTTTGTAGAGCTGCTCTACTTTCTTATCAATATACTTAGCAGATTCCTCAATAGAAACAGTGTTAAAAGTTCCAATGAAGCCACCGAGATTCATGGAAAAGGTTACATAACCTTCTTGCTGGAGTCTTCTTTCTAAGATGAGCATGGTGCGGCGTGTCGCACCAAAACCATAGATTACGAGGATGGGATTTTTTGTGTTTTTAAGCCTGGTACTATTGGGCATTTTATTGCCTTGCAAGGTCAGCTTGGCTACAGTAGACCAATTACGAACTTTGCGTGAAAGACGGCGAACTTTCCTTTTTGTGTATGAGACTGGCATGTGATTCATTGTACACGGTTTTAGAAAATATGGCAAATAAACTCAGTAATATCAAAACGCTAAAAATAAATCATCTTGGACGGCTGTCACATGATGCTGCTATGACACAAATGTATGAGGCTCATGAGCAGGTACTGCGTGGCCGCTCTGATGGTGAACTCTTAGTTGTCGAGCATGAACCTGTCATCACCAAGGGCAGGCGTTTAAAAGATCACGTTATTGCTTTTCATGAGGAAATCACAAAACGACAGGTTGTTATTCGCGATGTGGACCGTGGTGGCTTGCTGACTTTTCATGGACCTGGGCAGATTATTGTTTATTTTGTGTTGCGTGTTCATGATTATTTTCTAGGAGTGCGCGAGCTTGTGTCATTTTTAGAAGAGGTTTTGATAACCTGTCTAAAGGAGTATGGTATTGCAGCCAAGAAACATGCTGAATTTCCAGGCGTTTGGGTTGGCGATCATAAGCTCGCCTCTATAGGCCTGCGCGTGACAGCTGGGGTAACAACGCATGGCATCAGCCTTAATGTCAATAATGATTTATCCATATATAAATATTTTGAACCCTGTGGATTATCTGGGGAAGTGATGACAAATATGGAAACTGTTTTAGGCAAACCTATTTCAAGAGATGCCTATGAAACAATAACAAAACAATTAAGTTCTTGTTTCATAGATAGCCTACGAACCCGAGACCCTGAGCTCCCGCGATCCTATTTATAAATGAGGTTACCATGTCAGATGATAATGAAAAAAATGTAGAGGCTGAAAAGAAATTTAAGTGTATTTTTGGTAATGTTGTAAAGATACAAAATAGAACAACAAAAGTGACCTCTACTTATGAACTCGTTCCCCAAAACAAAGAGTCTCTTGATAGAAAAAAAATATCTCTTTATTCAGCTCTCGGTTCCGCCATTTGGGGAAAAGAGGAAGGTACTGTTGTCACTGTGAAAGAATTGGGTAAAGAGGATACGGATTATAAGATAATATCTGTGGGACCAGCAGGTTGAAGAAAATTCGAAATTCGAATAACGAAATCCGAAACAAATCCGAAATCCTAAATTAAAAAACAAAAACAAAAACACATTTAATATAGTGGTAACAACCGTTTAATCTATTTAATAACGAGTGTTTAGGATTTTGAATTTCGATATTCGTATTTGTTTCGGATTTCGTTATTCGGATTTCGAATTTTATGTGTTAAAAATCGTAACCTTGCTCCCTAATTCTAATTAGTATATACATTATTTATGTCCAGAACATGCCAATTTATTGTAATTTTCCTTTGTATCACTCTGACAGTTTCTGCTTGTGATTTTTTTGTTGAAAAAGAAGTTGTTAAAAAACGAAAGGTTGAAGCTGTAAGACCTAAAGTGTCAACTGTGGTTACGTCACCTGTTGTGCCGTCAAACAAAATAACGTGTCTTGAAAACATTAAAAGCAATAAAGCGATTACAATCAAACAGACTATTTCTCCTCATGTGCTAACGATCGAAGTTGATTCAAATAAAATAGTGGATGAGGCAACATTGGTTCAGTGGCTATCTCAATTCGCCCAAACTCTCTTTGACCAAGAGTCTTGTTCTCTAACAAAAATATACTTTTCAACACATCTTGATGTCTTTTCCTATTTTCAAGGCGTGCTCAAAAAGAATGATTACTCTTTTTACAAACAAAGAAGAATTTCAGAAGCAGAATGGGTGAAGCGATTTGAAATTAAAAAAATGGAAACCAAAGAAGCTTTGAATATTGAGTTAAAGAAAATGCGCGAGCTCAAAGATTTGGGTAGTGCTTTAAAGATTGTAACAAGAATTTTAAATGATGATATCAATAATCAAGATGTAAAACTTGTTAAAGCGAATATCCTTCTTGATATGAGGTCCTATAGTGACGCTCTGAATACTTATGAAGACGTTTTGGCAAGCCAGCCAGACAATATTCGGGCTCTCTTTAATTCTGCCTTTGTTAGTAAAGAAATGGGGAGTTTTGCTCAAGCCATAGAAAAAACAAAAAAGGTACGTGATTTACTAGCGGATAAAGAAAAAGGATCAAAGTATTTAGCGCAGTTAGGTTTGTCCCTAGATACCGTGTTGTTGCAATTAGCAGAGGTTTACTTAAAAAATAATGAAACAGCACTGGCAGTGGCAACATTAAAAGATATTAAGAATAAATCAGCGGCTGCATATGTTCTATTAAAAGCACAATTACATCGCTTAACGCAAAAATATGAAGAAGCAAAAAATGAGCTTATGACTGTTGTTGATTCTGGTGATTGGCAGGATGTTATTTTGTTCAATATGGTATTACTGCATTTGGACCTGAAAGATAAGGGCGGGGCTAAGCAATATTTTGAAATGCTGAGTGATGTGAATAAAAAAATGGCTCAAGAACTTTCGCTTGTTAATAATCTACCAACAATTCAAGAAGAAGCAGAACTGCCTTCAGAGATTGAGGGAGGTGAGCAATGAGATCTGTGATGCAAAGTATTATCTTATTCATCGCTGTATGCTTTTGCCTTGTTGCTGTTGCAGCAGAACCTGTTATGCCCACAAAAGAACTCAAGCCTGTAACAAAGGGCCCTATTGATATTGATTTACCCTATAAGCTTCCTAGTATTGATGACAATGGTGAAGGTAGCTCTGATGATAATGGGGACTTTATGGGCGATGATAAAAAGGAAAAGGAAGTTGATTGGACAAAGGTTTTTTACATTCCTTCAAAATATCCAGTCATAGGACCAGCAGGGGATCCGGATTTGTAAACAATAACCAATATCCAATAATCAATACTCAATATTCAAGTAATTCTTCACATGGATATTGAAATAAAATATAATGAATGATGAAAATAAAATCAGAATCCTAAAAGCCATTAAACAAAATTTCCCCTATCTTTCTCAAAAAGTAATCAAGAAATTATTAAAAGAAAAATTAGTCATGCTTGGCGACAAAGTGGCCAAAGAGCACGATTGGGTTGCAGAAGATGTTGTTATTAAAATACCTGATGAATACTTAGATAATGTTTTAAAACCAAACCCAGATGTTGATTGCCAGCTCATTAAGAAAACAGATGACTATATTTTCCTTGATAAAGGACCTCGGGTTCATTCTGTAGCTCTTAATATTTCTCAAACTGATACAGTTGCTAATTGGCTTTTGAGTATTGACCCAGCCTTATCAAAGGTGAACCACATGCTGGAATCAGGGCTTCTACATCGCCTAGATTATGAAACAGCGGGCGTGATGGTTGCAGCACGAACCCAAGATGCTTGGCATCACCTTAATTACGAATTTAAAAAGAATAACGTTGTAAAAATATATGAATGTCTTGTGACCGGTATGCCGCCACTGCCAGGAACCTATTGTGCGTATGCGGGGTCGGCAAATCGTTCTTCTCAAAAAATAAAAGTGCAAGCTAGCCAGGATGATCTTCTGACAAAAATGGATACAGAAGTTTTAGGTGTCGAGGAAGTTGATAACGATGTTTTTTTAGTAACCATAAAACTTATTACAGGATTTCGGCATCAGATTAGGGGACATTTAGCCTTTCTAGGCTGTCCCATTATTGGTGATGAGCTTTATAAAGGAGATCCTTATGAAGAACTCATGCTCCATGCCAGAGAATTAGCCTTTAAAGATGCCTGTGGAAAACAGGTTAAGGTCCAATCTAGGGTCCCTCTTTGCTAAATAAAATAATAATAACAATCTAATAAAGAAATGAGACGCATAATATTGCATTTTAAGTGCGGATTATATTATGTCACTGGACAACGCCTGACTACTCTTTTGTAGCAATCACAGTAATACAATCAAAAAGATTTAAAGAAATGCGCAAATTACCAATATGCAGGAGTTTTGTGAAAAAATTTAAGATAGCATGTAAGATTTTACTATGCGGTTTGATGAGTGAGACAATGTATTTTAATTTAAAAATGCGGGCGTATGTTGTGATCTTCACAGTTTTATAGCCAGCTTTTTTGAGCAAGGCTGTTAAGGATTTTTTTGTAAAATAGAATATATGTGAGCGAATCAAACAGGGCCATTTTGTTTTAAGAAGGCGCGAAAGCACGCTGTTAAAGTCAATAGTGCTTAAAACAAGGTAACCACCTGGTTTTTGAATGCGATTGAGTTCTGTGAGCGTGCTTAAGGGATCTGTTACGTGTTCCACAACATCCCAAGCCGTGATGACATCAAAAAAATCATGATCAAAGCCGGCTTCAAAAACAGTACCTGTCATTACTTTGAGCTTAAAAGTCTCTCGGGCATAGGATGATGTAATTTGCGATGCTTCCACGCCATACGTTTCCCAGCCACTCTTGTGAGCCACATTTAAAAAAAGACCAGCCGCACAACCTAAATCAAGTAGTTTTCCTTTTGGAGCGTATTTTTCAACAAGTTTTAGATCTTTTTGAAAGGTTAACGTGCGGCTTTCTTGTTCAACGAGGTATTCTTTTTCGCCCAGTTGCTCATAAGCTTGTTTGAGTTTGTCTTGTTTATCTCTAGGATTGGCATAAACAAAACCACATACCGTACAACGCACAATCTGACAGTACTCTTTTATGTTATAAGATACGGTCATTTGTTTGGCGTCAATAGTATCACTTACGAGATGGCTGGGATAGATAATACTAAATTTATCAGAACCACAGAGATTACAGTTTACGTTTTCGAACATATAAAGAGAATGCCTTAATTTAAACCCAGTTGTCGGGCAATGACGATACGTTGAATTTCAGATGTGCCTTCACCAATTTCCAATAATTTTTGATCGCGGTAAAATTTGGCAACAGGATACTCTTCCATGAGACCATAACCACCATGAATTTGCACAGCGTGATTAGCAACGCGCCCAAAAACTTCAGAGGCATAGACTTTGGCCATAGCCGCTTCTTTAGTATAGGCACGTCCTTGGTCTTTGAGCCAACAAGCTTTGTATAAAAGGTTTCGGGCAGCCTCAATTTCCATGGCACAATCAACAAGTTTAAAAGAGTTAACCTGGAAGTGGCCAATGGGTTTGCCAAACTGTACGCGTTCTTGTGAATAGCGCAGAGCTTCTTCAAAGGCGCCTTGTGCACCACCAACACCCATGGCGGCAATAGCGAGTCTTCCTGAGTCTAGTGTTTTGAGCATTTGTTTAAAACCATCGCCGCGTTTACCAAGTATGTTTTCTTCAGGGACTTCAACATCATCAAAGTAGAGTTCTGCTGTGTTAGAAGAACGCCATGTCATTTTATCTTTCATGGCCTTTGTGGTGAAACCTGGTGTTGCTTGTTCTACGATGATACAGCTCACTTCTTTTTTGCCATTGTCTTTTGTGCCTGTAATAGCTTGTACTGTTGAACCAGCAGTCATTTCATTAGCGGCATTGGTGATAAAAATCTTTGAACCATTAATGATCCATTTCCCATCCTTTAAAACAGCATTTGTTTTAGAGTTACCGGCATCAGACCCTGCATTAGGTTCTGTGAGACCAAATCCCCAGAGTTTTTTTCCTGTGCATAGGGGAGGAAGATACTTTTCTTTTTGTTCTTTTGACCCAAAATTCATGAGAGGCCCAATGCCCAATGAATTTTCAGCAGCCACAGTTGCTGCTTGGCAGGCATCAACGCGAGCAAGTTCTTCGATGACAAGGATGTATGATAAATAATCCATGCCTTGGCCGCCATACTCTTGAGGACAGACAATACCAAAGAAGCCCATATCGAACATTTTTTCAGTGAGCTCATAGGAAAATTCTTCTTTTTTATCGAGTTCATGGCGCAAAGGTTTAATTTCGTTTTCAGCAAAGTCTCTGACAGAATCTTTTAGTAGTTTATGGTCAGGTGATAGGTCGTAGTTTAACATGAAATCCTCGGGTTTCGGTTACCGGTTTCCGGTTTCCGTTGTTTGATTTACAAGAACCGAATACCAATAACGAGATTATTTTAGGCAATGCCTAATCTTTCTTTTGCAATTTGTAGCGAGACCAATGCTGTGCAGCGGTTTTCATTTTCGGCACGATCATAAATTTCTAGTAGGGTATCGTAAATTTTTGTTGTTTTATTTTTAGCTTTTTCAACACTGTAGCCACCAAATTCACAGGCAATGTTGATAATGCCACCAGCATTAATGACATAATCAGGAGCGTACAAGATTTTTGCTTTTCTGAGTCTGGCGCCATCTGCTTGTGGTTTGTGTAATTGATTATTAGCGCCGCCAGCTACAATTTGAATGCCATTAGCCGCAAGTCTAGGAAGTGTTTGTTTATTAAGGATAGCTCCCATAGCACAAGGGCAGAAAATGTCTGCTTCTGTGTTTTGCCAGTCATCTAAACCTAAAGGTTTTATGCCAAGCTCGTTAACGGCGCGATTGAGAATCTCAGGATTCATTTCTGTAGCATAAATTGTGGCGCCTTCGTCATTTAAATATTTAGCTGTGTCATAGCCCACATGACCTAAGCCTTGAATAATTACTTTTTTATTTTTTAATGAGGCATCTCCCCATTTGTAGTGAGCTGAGGCTTGCAAACCTCTGTAAACGCCAAAGGCTGTCATAGGGGAGGGATCACCAGAACTGCCAGGAGCATCTGTGCCACGAATGAGTTTTGTATGTTTGGCAATTAGCGCGAGATCTTCGAGTTCAATGCCGACATCTTTGGCTGTGATGTATTTTCCTTCTAAAGAATTTACGAATTCCGCAAATTGTTGAAAAATTTCTGGAGATTTATGTTTTTTTGGATCGCCAATAATAACAGCTTTGCCACCACCGAGGGGAAGACCAGCCATGGCAGATTTGTAGCTCATACCTTCTGAGAGTCGAAGGGCATCTGTGAGTGCGTCTTCAAAAGAATGGTAATCAAAAAAACGGCAACCACCAAGTGAGGGACCCAAGTTTGTGTTATGGACCGCAATGATGGATGTTACACCGGGTACAAGTTCTGCTTGAACGACTTTTTCATAGCCTGTCACCAGAATCTCTTTAGTTTGCATAGATCAATCCTTCTGTAGGTTAGTAAATATCTTTTCAGCTTTTGGCCAAAAAGCTCTCTGAGCTAAGTAATATAGAAAAAACAGATTATTAAGGCAAGCATGGACTGGGTGATCGTTGTTAGGTTTTAGGTTATCGTTGATCGTGAAGGGTTGATGACTATAACTAATTGAAATTACGAATAAAATATAAAGAATTGACAAAAATCAAAGAGATCTTACATTTAATACCGATAACCGATAACCGAAACCGATAACCGATAACCGATAACCGAGGCCCTATGTCAAAACTACTATTCTTATTCATCATAATTCCCTTAACAGAGTTATTCATTCTTTTTAAAATGGCTACCGTCATTGGTTTTTGGGAAACCATCATTATTCAGGTGGGGACTGGTTTTCTGGGGGCTACTTTGGCTAAGATGGAGGGTATTCGCGTCTGGACATCTATTCAACGTGAGCTCAATATGGGTGGCATGCCCACAGAAAAGATGATTGATGGGCTCATGATTTTTGCTGGTGGCATTGTTTTGCTGACTCCGGGACTTCTTACTGATGCCTTTGGTTTGTTTCTATTATTCCCTTTAACTCGTAAAATCTTTAAAAACTGGATCACCAAAAAATTCTCTCATATGAGTGAGACAGGGCAGACAGGGTTTACGACTATTTTGATTGAAAAATGAAAAATGAAAAATACATAATTGAAAATTGAAGAGTCGTTCCAATCGCAATGACGGTTGTCTTCATTCATTGAGGCTAAATATAAGTTTAATTGTTAACCCTACTGGATGACTATTTCTAGCCACAATGCTCGCTCCCATACCTTCCACCAACATCTTAGCCATAGCTAGTCCAATACCCGTACCTTTAGTTTTGCGGGTTTGTTCGTTTTCTGTGCGGTAGAATTTTGTGAATATTTTATTTTGCTCTTTTGGTTCCACACCAGGGCCATGATCAGAAATGGCCCAAATGACTTTGTCCTTTTCTTGTATAAGACTCATTTCAATGCATTTCTCATCTTTATCAGATGTAAATTTAATACTGTTATCTATGAGCGTGTACAAAACCTGTTTCAAGGCATCTAGATCATAGGTTATGGGGGGAAGGTTATCGGCAATTTTAGTTGTGAATGTGAAGCCGTGTTTTTCAGCGAATGTTTTAAACTCACCAGCCAACGTCAAAAAATCAGGACGTGGATCTTTTGTTTCTAAATGATAGCTATAATTCTTTTTCTCGAGTCTTGAGAGTTGTAAAACATTTTCGATGAGTCTACTTAAACGATCACTTTCACTGGAAATCAGACCGTAATACTCTTTCTTTTTTGTCTCATTTTCTGCCCAACCTTCTGTAAGCATTTCACTGTATAGTCTAATAGACGTGAGAGGTGTTTTGAGCTCATGTGTGATCGCTGCTACAAAATCTTGTCTTTTTTGCGATAACACAACCTGAGCAGCTGCTGAGCGGTAAATGATATACAGTCCCATCGTGACCATAAAAAGTAAAAGAGCTGTTAATATATTAAGAAATGTTCGACTGATAAGAGCGGGAAGATGACTATAATTAATGCTGTAGGTGATTTGATTTAAAGGGTAACCCAAATTGCGCTCAAAAAGTATTTGGGTTGTGTTGGCTTGAATGTTTTGGGAAGCAGCAAGTAGTGTGTTTTCCCATTCCAAATTTGCTACAGAAAAACCTGCTAGAGTAGAGGGCGCGAAGGCATTTTTTATGGCCCAGGAAAAAAAACTTCTTGTATTGAGAACAAACCCCTGAACATACATTTTTTGTTCCACCCAAATACGGCGATAAAAAATAATATTGTCTTTACCCACAAGTCGGGCGCGAAAAGGGTCGGTAAAGATGGAGGGCGCACTTATTGCAGCAGGGCTCATTTCTTCAGTATCGTGGTCAAGGATTTTTGCTTTTTGTTCCTGAAAGGTTTGATATTGGGCAATATTAGAGACAACTTCTTGTTTAAATTCATCTGCAGCAAAAGCACCCTCTGCCTCCAGCATGTCTTGTCCCCTTTCTTTTTTTGAGGGGCTTGCGTACAATTTAGCGCGTGATTTTTCATTTGCTTTTCTTTTACTAATACCACCTACTAAAGATGATCTATCTCCTGTAGGCATTGCCGGAGCTGTCGCGGCTGCTGTTGTTTTTGGTTGTGGCAATGTACTGATATCATGAGCGTGTTGTTGCCCTTTACGATCGGCCTTCATATCATCTTGAAGGGATCGTGTAATTTGCTTTAAGTTAGCTTGTAGTTCTTGTCTTTGTTTCAAATCCGTGAGTTTATGATAATCTTTTTTAGGCGGTAAGTAAGGTGTGTGTAGAGAGGCATCTGGGTTTATTTGAAAATAGCCGATGAGACCATTATCATTGTTTTCAGGCAAGATGGCTAATGGGGAGACGTTTAGGGCAAAGCTAGTCTCTAATTGTGTTTCTGGGATGTAGTAGTAGCGATATTCTGTGAAAGAACGGGTATCTTCTTGCAAGAGGTAGTTACTAATAGCCGTCTGAGTTTGGTTGAACGTGTTTTCAGCAATCCCTTCCCAAAGCCGAACTTCTTCTTTTCCAATTTGGTCATAAGAATAGATTAGTAACGTTGCAAGCAACGCGATCATGAGAATAAAAAAGAGGGTGAATTGGATTTTTAGTTTTTTCATGTATGCTCCGACGCGCCAATGATCCAATGCTCCGATGAAATAAAATGTTCATCGGTTCGTTGGCTCATCGGTGCATAGGCTCAATCTTATACCCTTCCCCCCGTACAGTTGTTATTAAAGAGGGCTTCTGGGGATCTTTCTCAATCTTCTTTCTAAGTTTGGCCATGTGAATATCTACAGTGCGCGTATCCATGCCAGGATTATTATAACCCCAAACCTCTTTTAAGAGTTCATTACGGCTAATGGGGCGATTATGGTACTTTATTAGATAACTGAGAATATCGACTTCACGTCGCGTGAGCTCAATAGTTTTGCTATCCATTGTGAGCGTAAGATTCTGTGTATCAATATCAAAATGGCCCCAAGTAATTTTTTCAGATTCATTAATGATTTTTGGACTACGTCTCAAGACTGCTTCCACGCGTGCTAAAAGCTCTTTAATAGAAAATGGTTTAGGTATGTAATCATCAGCGCCCATTTTTAGACCCTTAATAATATCATCTTCATCACCTTTAGCGGTAAGCATGATGATAGGTTGTGAACGGTCTTTTTTTCGGATTTCATTACAAATTGTCAGACCATCAACCTCTGGTAACATGATGTCTAATATAATGAGATGGTAATTACCTGTCAGTGATTTATCCAGGCCATCTTTGCCATTAATAGCAGAGTCGACCTCATAACCATTATAGACAAACACATCACAAAGACCTTTGAGGATAGCTTCTTCATCTTCAACTATGAGTATTTTTGGTTTCATGGCTTTATGCTCCGATGATCCAATGCTCCGATGAGCCAACGAAAAGAATTTAGCGGCGCGTCGGCGCGTCGGTGCGTCGGTGCATTGGCGCGTATAAGTATATTATACATAGATTATCAGAGGGAAATTGTAAAACATTTGTAAAATCCAGCTTCATATCTTTTACATACCTTTGTCTCACATTTTTGTCTCTGATCCGTTAGTATTATTATTAAGCAGATTGGTATGTGTTTAGAGCTAACAACAGATTTATAAAGGAGTAAAAAATGAAACTAAAACAATTAATATATTCAAAGAAACTAGCCCAAATCATTGGGGTTTTTATGCTTACCTGTTTTTTGGCCTATGGGGTGGTGGGGCAAGTAAGTGCTCGTAAAATTATGCCTACGACAGCAGGATCGCAACAAGTGGGAACATGGCAATATGCTGGTCTTGTCAGATCAAAAGCGAATTTATCACAGACCAAAGTATTACAAGGCTCTGATGGTCAGGTCTATGTTCAGATAGGTATAGAAGCCCTTGATGATGTTAGTCATATTAAAAGCAAAATGAGAACACCAACTGATTTTGTTGTTGTGCTTGATCGCAGTGGGAGTATGGAAAGTAGTGGAAAAATTGATTATGCCCGACAAGCTATTGTTTCACTCTTAAAGCAACTTGATGCTTCTGATCGGTTTGCTTTAGTTACTTTTGATTCAATTGTAGAAACACCGATTGGCATGACAACCGTTACCTCTGAAAATTTAACGACTCTTATTACTAAGGTACAAAGCATTTCAACACGAGGTTCTACTGACTTAGGCAGTGGACTAGAACAGGGGATACACGTTCTTAAAAATGCTGTAGGCAAAAAGAATCAAGCTAAACGTATTATTCTTGTTTCTGATGGACAAGCCAATGTAGGCATTACAGATACAGTGTCTTTGAGTCAGATTGCTGCTAAAGCCGTTCCTGGTGAATTTGTTGTTTCTAGCATTGGTGTGGGGCTTGATTTTAATGAAACGCTTTTGGCATCCTTAGCTGATTATGGAACGGGAAGTTATTATTTCCTAGAAAATCCCAGCAAAATGGAAACCGTTATTGCCAAAGAATTCTATGGTGCCAGTGACGTTTTTGCTAAAAACCTCAAAATCCAATTCAATTTAGCATCTGGCATTCAAGTTGTGGACGTGTCTGGGTATCCTGTTGTGAATCAAGGGATGAGCAAGATCGTGAAACCAGGACATCTTTATCGTAAACAAACAAAAACAATCTTTGCCACACTCAAAGTGCCTACAAATAATTTGTATTCAGAAGCTTTGGGCAATGTCATTTTATCATATGAAATAGAGGGTAAGATGCATGCCGTTAAACTGATTGATAATGATGTAACGATTGCGTGTCTTCCCATTGAGAAGAAAAAAGACGTAATCGCGTCGATTGATAAAGATACTTTTGGTGAGGCGTGGGCTTCGAACAATTATGGCCAGTTTATGAAAGATAGTGCCAGCTATATACGTGAAGGTAAATATGAAGAAGCCAAAGGCAATATCAAAAAGTTTAAGGAAAAACTTTCTGGCGCCTATGCCGCAGCACCCTCCAAAGCTATTGCTGACCAAATGCAAGAACTTGATGAGTTTGAAGGTGATATGGAAACTGAATTAAAAGCCGGTTCCATGAGTGGAGCGGATCAAAAGCGTTTGAGTAAGCAACTGCATTATGAAGGCGGTATGAAGCAGAGGAAGAAATAATCGTTGTCCGTTTTCCGGTTTCCGGTTTTCGTGAATAGCAACCCACGGACCACGGAAACCGGACCACGAACACCGGACCACGAACACCGAAACATAGGAGTAAATTATGACATTAATATATAGAATAAAAAGACTGATCAAGGCCGATGCTCATGCCTTAGTGGATGGGCTTGAAGAACCTAAGTGGATTCTTAATCAAGCGATTCGTGATATGGAGACTGAATTGCAAAATCAAAAATCCCTTTTTGAGGATTATAAGAATAAGGCAGAACAGCTGCATAAAAAGATAGAAAGTCTTAGTATGTGTTTGGCGCAAAATGAGAAGGATATTGATTTAGCCATAGATGAAAAACGTGAGGACATTGCCAAGCACCTCATCAAAAAGGGTTTTATTTATAAAAAGAATCTTTTTTTACACCAAGATCAAAAAGAACTTTTATCTAAAGACCTTGACCGTTTAGAAGTTGAATTAAAAGAAAAAGAAAAAGCCTATGATGAAATTACAGCGCGCGCAGAACACGTGACTTTTGATTCTGGCAAAAAAGATGTCTTTGATGAAGCTAAAACACTTGTAGCGAAAGATATAAGCCTTGATCATGAGGTAGAGATAGAGTTTTTAAGACGTGTAAAAAGGAATAAGAAGGCTTGCCGCGTCGTAGCGACAGAGAAGACGGGAGGTTCTCATGAGAAATAAAGCACATGTTTTGCATTTATTTGTTGTTCCCCTCATCACATTTCTTGCGTGTAATTCCTTTATGTCCTTTCTCAATTATGTAGGGGATATGCCGTATTTTCTTTGTTTGCCAGTGTTGAGTGTTACAATCTTATATGGTTTGTACTTACAGTTCTTTATTCATAAGAAGAAAAGGAACTATATCATCATGGGTGTTGTTGCTGCCCTGTCTTTAGGTTGGTGTTTTGTAGCCCCCACAAAAGTTGTATGGTTATTTGGCTGTGCGGGTTTATTTACAGGTATGCGGGCTTTCATGCTCAGCAAAGGCCTGCTTAACACGTTTAAGGACTATGTATGGACCTTACTGGCAACCTTTTTAGCCGGCTTCATGTTTCCTATGAGTTATGTGTTAAGCATTGCTGTTTTCTTAACAATGCAGGTTCTTTTTGAGATGAATGGCTCTGAAACAAAGGTGCCTGTGCGTAATGATTCTTTTAAGGATAGTTATAGGATGGCGGATAGTGTGTTGAGAGGAGTGGGGAGATAGTAGGGTCTAGCGTCTGACGTCTATCGTCTAGCGTAAGCCATGACGGGTTTATTCTATAACGCTAGACGCTAGACGCTAGACGATAGACGATAGCACGATGACTATTTATTTCGTCTCAAAACAACCAAAGGCAAGAACATAAAAAGCCACATGAGTACATGTGCAAGGTTATTACCAGCAGCAGTTGCCACATTCAGTGAACAACCAAGCCAGCGCAGGGCACCCCCAACTACTTTAAAATCTGTGGTTTCTGGCTCAGGTATTTTTTGTGGTTCTGGTGTTTCATTGTCTTCAATGGGATCATCAGGGCCATCTATAGGTTCTGATATAGGAGTATCTTCACAAATATCACCTATGCCATCGCCATCAGCATCTGTTTGATCCGCATTGACAATGACATAACAGTTATCACAGCTATCACCAAAGGTATCGTTATCGACATCTGATTGGTCTGTGTTTGCCGTATTTGCACAGTTATCACAAACATTACCAATACCATCGCCATCTGAATCTGCCTGATCTGTGTTCGCTATAGCCACACAATTATCACAGAGATCAAAGATAGTGTCGCCATCTGTATCATCAGTACCGCAGGTATTTATGATGGTATCACAAACATCACCAATACCATCGCCATCAGTATCTGCTTGATCTTCATTTGTGTCGCTGGAACAATTGTCACAGGCATCGCCATAGCTATCGCCATCAGAGTTGAGTTGAGAGGGATTGTACACAGAGGGGCAATTGTCACAAAGGACATAAACACCATCAGCATCTGTATCTGTTGAGCCACAGGGATCAGCTGGAGAGGTTTCACAGGCATCGCCTACGCCATCAAAGTCAGAATCAAGTTGGCCCAAATCACCATCCTCAAAATCAACAGTGCCATCACCATTGATGTCTACTGTTCGTTCGTTATAAATTCCCAGACAGTTGTCACAGCCATCATTACCAGAGCCATAATCAATATCACCAACCATGTCACCATCGTCATCGAGTTGTGTGTCATTATATGTGCAGGGACAATTATCGGCATTATTATCAAAACCATCTCCATCGTAGTCACCTGTGGGAAAGAACTCGAGATGTTCAAGACATGAGAATGTTTGACAGGTATCACGAACACCATTGCCATCGATGTCTTGAGTGATGTCTAGAGGAGAACCATCGGCATTTTCCCAGCATGTGTCAGCACATTCTGCTGTTTCTTCTTCAACATTATACAAGTGCTCCAGAGCGATTCCAGAACCATCTGAATAAGTTCTTGTATTAATAATGTCAGAAAGAAGATCTGTGGTTGAATAATTTATGGGTACGTCGCCATCTGTTGCAAAATACAAGTAGGGAAGTACTTGTGGGTGTGTGTTATCATTGAGGCAGGTTAGTTTATTGGGGCCAGAAATCAAAGTCGAATAAACATATCCGGAACCTGTATCAGTAAGTTCGTCAGTGATTTCAGTGATTGGTAGTACGCCACCAATCATCGATGTGCCACTAGCTGATTCAAAGCTTGTGTTGCATGCAAAGGGATCATAGTGCGTTGTGTATATGTCATTTAGCCCATCTGGTTGTGTGCGTTCGTAAGCAATTTGCATGGTACGATCTGCCCAGACTCCTGTCCAGTCATTCATTCTGGCATGGGCGTTTTGATGTGAATAGGAATCATCAGTAAGATAAGTGGCCACATTGCACCATATCGTTGTGGCGCCATACCAATAGTAGAGAGCGCTAATATGCGCCAGCCTTGTTGTGGTTGTTATCATATCATTTATTTCAAAGATGATGTCACCATTGAGAAAACTAAAGGGTGAGACACCCCAATCTGTCAGTTGCTCGGGAAATTTGGCCTCTGTAACATCTTGGCGTAAGTCAGTGAGTTGGTATTCGTAGAGACCATTATAATGAATGGTTCCCACTTCATAGTAGTTTGACTTCGTTTCTGCTACAAACACAACGTTAAAACCAAAAGCATCAAAACGTGGTTTCGTATAATAGATAAAGAGGTGCGATGCATTAAAAGTAGCCCAATCCATAAAACCAACGGTATCAGTGTAATCCAAAACGATAAATTGTTGCGTATGATTATCGGAATTTTCTAAAATAGCATCAACTTCATGTAAGAGCATGTGGAGTCTGCCATTTGAATCTGTAAACACAACAGGAAAAGCTGCGGGACGTGCTGTGTAAGCTGTTTTAACGATGATCGCATTTGAATAGGCATTGGTATCATAATCCACGACATCATAGGTTGTGCTGGCATCCCATTCAGTGAGTTTTACATCCCAACGTAGAGTAGGTGTGGGCGAGCCTGTGCCAGTAAAACAAGCGACATGAATTTCTGTATTGGTATCACCAGAACTTTCGTTTTCATTGGCAAGGTAATAAAAAAGTTGGCCATCACCACATTCGTTTGACCTTATTCCTGCTGTGTAGTCAGCATAAGTCGCATACGTATGATAATCGACATTATACTTGCCCCACTTGGCATTTGTTTTATCATAGGTAGAGTCTGTTAATTGCACTTCATTCAATGTGTTCGCGGCATCAAGTGGATTCCAATTGAGATATTGATAGTAAACCTGAGAATAACCATTGACATCGACTTTTGTATAAATCCACCAAGGCATGGTATTATGAACGAGCGCATCTGATCTTTGGTTAGAGGTGCTTGGTGAGGCGACCTCATGAATACCAGAGGAGGCTTGGGTGAGGCTTGGTAGAATAAGTAGGCATAAAACAAAAAGAAATATTTTTATCATAGTTTGTAATTTCATAATAGCTCCTTTGGCGACCCACAGAATTAGAATTTATCTGAACTAGCGGGTGAGTAGCCGGGCAAACGTTGCTATAGTTATATTATAGCAAATTTCGCTCTGTGATATGGGAAAAAAATCCCATGCCTTTAAACTAATATGCAAATAATGTTCCAAACTGTTCAGAAAGTTTATTATTGTTAATAAAAATATAACGCAAAAAAGATTAATGATAATGACTACATAGATAGCCAGCCAGCGTCTAGCTTCTATCTGTAGCGGGTTTCATGTATATGAGGTGTGGGGGGAATGCCTCGTTTTTTATCAAATTGAAAGGAAATGGGGGATTTTTGGATTTTTGGACCGATGGGGGGAACTGATGGGGGGAACATGAGGTCTTACGGACAACGGACAACGGACAACGGACAACGATAGCACGATAGCACGATAGCACGATAGCACGATAGCACGATAGCTCGTTCGCACGCTAGACGCCAGACGCTAATTCTTTCTCCAGCCAATCAATAACTTTTATTTCAATTTGAGTGTTATCAATTTCATTTATTTCACGAATGCCCATGGGTGAGGTGGAATTAATTTCAGTGAGTTTATCGCCCAATAAGTCTAGTCCAATAAAATAAAGACCTAGATGATCAAGGCTATCTTTAACGATATGAATGATCTCAAGATCGCGTTTGGTGAGTTTTGTTTTTGCGAGTTTAGCGCCGCTATGTAGATTGCCGCGAAAATCTTTTTTGCTGGGCACTCTGTTAAAAGCCCCCAGAACTTCGCCATCTAGAAGTAAGATACGTTTGTCACCTTTAACAGCTTCAGCAATAAATTCTTGGGCAATGATATAGCGAGTGCCATTTTTTGTGAGGATATCCATGAGGGAATTCAAAGAGGCATCCTTAGCAGACACACGAACAATTTCACGGCCACCACTTAAATTTACTGGTTTTAAAATAGCGGTTTTGTGTTTTTTGATAAACTTAAAAATGACGTCTTTGTTTTGTGACACAAGCGTATTTGCAATGTAGTCTTTAAAATGCATGGTGAGAATCTTTTCATTAGCAAGCTTAATACCAGAAGGATTGTTCACCATAAATGTTTTGCCATGCAAGAATTCTAAGATGGAAAGATGGTCAAGGTAGGCCAGATCAAAAGGAGGGTCTTTTCTCAAAAAAACAGCATCCACTTTTTCAAGATTAAGATTTTCTGTTTTAACAACTTTGTACGCGAAGATATTCTTTTTATGGGTTACTAAGACCTGTTTAGCAATGGCTTTGACCACACCATTTTCTAAATAAAGATCTTTAAGTTCTACATGAAAGCATTTCCCTTTACGTTTCTGAATTTCCTTCATGAAAAAGAAAGTTGTTTCACTAATAGGATCAAAAAACTCTAAAGGGTCTGCAATAAAAACGATATTTTTCATGATTATCGCATACACGCCTTAGATCCAATGATCAATCTTGACATCGGGACATCGGGACATCGGGACATCGGGACATCGGGATTATTTTTTTATATCCTTTAAATTAAAAACCTTTTTTTCATACTTTCCAGAACTGTTTTTCACAACAAGGGTTACTGATTTAGGTTTTTTTGTGGGTGGGAAATAGAGAACACCGCCAAGCGTCATCCCTGGGGGGAGGCGCTTGATGTCGCTAATATCGTTATTCTCGAAGGCAATGAACTTGTTTTGTTTGGCTCGCTCTTCTAAACCTTTTGTGAGCAACGCCACACCGCCCATGGATAGAGCTGCCATACCCAATCCAAAGGCTGCATCACCACTACCGCGCGAGGCGCCTAACGCCCCAATGCCTAAGGCCACAGCAATGGCTGTGGGAAAAAGTGATGCCCCTGGTTTTTTGCTTTCAATTTGCTGGATTTGATTCATGCTGAGTAAACCCTGTGAGTATTTGACCTCATCATCAAGATAGATTTCTTTGGGTTGAAAAGATACGTAGTTATTTGTGGTGTTTGTGAAACCAATTTCAACAGCTGTGTAGTGTTTTTTCTTTTTGTAATTATAAACCTTGGCCTCTATTTTATTATTAATAGTTTGAACTTGTGATGTGGTATTTGTTTTTTTTGCGGCTAATACAAAGCTAGGCTGGCTAATTAAAAAGCAACCTATTAATATCATTGATAAATATCTTTTCATGATTTTCCCCTCAGGCTATTGGTGTTTGACTATAAAGCTACTAACGTTTTGAAATTATAAATAGTTTGAAAAAATAATGTATTATAGCGATGGGAGGTTTGTAAAATGGATAATGAAAAAACACAAGATTTCCCTAAAATTTGTTTTTTGTTAAGTGGTCAGGAAACGGAAGAAATCCTCATGTATATTCTTGGGTTATGCCAACAAATTCAAGAAATGTATGAGGTTCATGTTATCATTCCCTCAAGTTTTTCTGAAGCTGGTTTAGAGTTTTTAGAAAAAATTGCTGCCTCAAAAATAATACTAC
>JAHJDR010000074.1 GCA_018812345.1 bacterium
CCATGCTCTTTGGTCATGTGGAATCTTTAGAAAATCGCATTGAACACATGGAAAAAATAAGAGCACTTCAGGATGAGACGCAAGGTTTTAAGTCATTTGTGCCTCTGGTTTTTCATCCGCAAAACACAGTTTTTGAAGATATTATTCCCCCGACAGCTCATGAAATTCTCAAGACCATAGCGGTGTCTCGATTGTATCTTGATAACATCCCACATATAAAAGCGTATTGGGTGATGATGGGGCTTTCCCTCGCCCAAATTGCCCTTCATTTTGGGGCTGATGACGTGCATGGAACTGTAATTCAAGAAAACATATCCCACATGGCAGGCGCCAAATCTCCTCAGGGTGTTTCAGTTGAGCGGCTCGAATCATTCATTAAAACTACAGGAAGAATGCCTATTCAGTGATGAGAGGCTAGAAAAAAAACAATAATATTAAAGTGTTGCGCTCTGCTCTTTCATGTTATCATAGCAATAATAGTTAAAAATGTCATTTATTCATAGGAATAATGGACATTATGGTTTTATTTTGGTATGATTATAGGTGTTATGAAACGCTTGTTACTAGAAAAACTAAAAAATTGGCAAAAACAACCATCGAGAAAGCCGCTTATTTTAGAAGGGGCTAGGCAGGTTGGTAAAACGTATTTATTAGAACAATTTGGTCGTACTCAATTTCAGCGCTATCATCTTCTTGATTTTACAGAAGACTCTGAACTTCATAAGCAATTTGAAATAGATTTAAAACCAGAACGCATTATCCGTGATTTATCTGTATATCTAGATACTGATATTGATATTGAAAAAGATCTCATCATCTTTGATGAAATTCAGGCATGTTCGCAAGCCGTAACAGCACTTAAATACTTTTATAAAAAATATCCAAATATGTATTTGTGTGCCTCAGGTTCTTTTCTGGGGCTTGGTTTGAATGAAGGTTCTTTTCCTGTTGGTAAAGTAGAAAGGCATACATTATTCCCCATGACTTTCTACGAATTTTTGCTTGCGTGTGATGAGAAGCGCCTCGTTGAACTTATAGACGCTGTAACTTTGAAAGATCCGATAACAGGAGTATTGCATAATAAACTTTGGTCTTATTTGAAGTTGTATTTCATCACAGGGGGGCTTCCTGAAGTTGTTCAATGCTTTTTAGATAATAATGAGAAAATCAATCATGCCTTTTCTCTAGTGAGGGAATTGCATAAAACTCTTGTAAAAAGCTATATGGATGATTTTGCCAAGCATTCTGGTAAAATTAAAGCAGTAAAGATAGAGGCTGTGTTTAAAAGTATTCCTAAGCAAATAGCAAAAGAAAATAATGAAATTAAAAAGTTTGTTTTTAAAGGCGTTTTGCCCGTTGGTTCTAAATATGCTAATTTGGAAGCACCGATACAATGGCTCATAAAAGCAGGTTTGATTCACAAAGTGCCAATTTGTCACGTTGCTCATCAACCATTGGAGGCTTATACCACAGAAAATAAATTTAAACTCTATTTATTTGATATTGGTATATTGGGAAGTATAGTGAATCTATCACCCAAAACAATTTATGAGCAAAGCTATGGTAGCCATAAAGGCTATTTCGCAGAAAATTATTTGTTGCAGGAGCTGATAACTCAATTTAATCGTACGATATTTAGTTGGCATCGCAATACAGCGGAAATAGAATTTTTATTAGAGCATGAAGGCATTGTTATTCCTATAGAAGTAAAAGCAGGGATAAATACAAAGGCAAAAAGCCTTAAGGTTTATCAAGAAAAATACAAACCAGAAAAAGCGATCATTTTTTCTGGACAGGAAATGAATATATTAAAAGACAAACAGTATCTTCCATTATATCTTTCATCAAAAATACCAATGGGAGATTAGTAACCTTTTCTCAGATGACGGGCTCTAAATCACCTCAAGGGGTTTCAGAAGAAGATCTTGTAAATTTAATCATAGTTGCAGGAAGGGTACCGTTTTCAATATTCAATAATCAATATCAATTAAATCAATAATTATTTGGCTATTGAGCTGAAAAAAAATACTGAATAATCAATTAGTTACCTTGCTGTTCGTGTTTGCTTAATAAAATCGAAGCTGCTTGCTTCAGTTTTTTCGATATCATATAGAAGCTCTATGATAGAACGCTATTCTCGCCAAGAAATGGCAAAGATATGGGAACCAGAAAATAAGTTTAACATTTGGCTTCAGATTGAACTTCTTGCCCTAGAAGGTTGGGTCAAATTAGGGAAAGTGCCTAAAGAGGTTTTGACAGCCTGTCAGAAGAAAGCAAAATTTGATGTTAAACGCATTGATGAAATTGAGGCTGAAGTCAAACACGATGTCATTGCTTTTCTCACCAATGTAAATGAAAACGTAGGAGAAGAGGCGCGTTACTTACATAAAGGCATGACTAGCTCTGATGTCTTAGATACCTGTTTTGCCTATCAATTAAAACAAACCTCAGAAATTTTACTAAAAGACCTCGACGACTTATTAGAGGCTTTAAAAAAGCGTGCCTATGAGCATAAGAATACCGTTCGCATTGGTCGCTCTCATGGCATTCATGCAGAGCCAACAACCTTTGGCATTGCCTTGGCCATGTTCTATGATGAGTTTAACCGTTCGCGAAAACGCTTGGAAGAGGCTGCTCAGCAAGTGGCTGTGGGAAAAATATCTGGTGCTGTGGGAACCTTTGCTAATATTGAACCTCAAGTTGAAGAACATGTTTGTAATAAAATGGGACTTATACCAGCAAATGTTTCAACACAAATTGTACAGCGTGACCATCATGCGCATTATTTTACAACGCTTGCGATCATTGCCTCCTCGCTTGAAAAGCTTGCTGTTGAAATTCGTCACTTGCAACGAACAGAAGTTTATGAAGCGGAAGAATTTTTCAGCAAAGGGCAAAAAGGTTCTTCAGCCATGCCTCATAAACGAAATCCTATACTCACAGAAAATGTAACCGGTTTAGCGCGTGTTTTACGTGGTTATGCTGTAACAGCTATGGAAAACGTGGCCTTGTGGCATGAGCGTGATATTTCACACAGTTCTGCCGAACGTATTATTGCCCCTGATGCGACCGTGCTTTTAGATTTTATGTTACATCGCATGACCAAGGTCGTGGATCAGTTACTGGTTTATCCAGAAAACATGTTAAAAAACTTAAACCAGCATAAAGGTCTTTATAATTCACAGCGCATACTTCTTGCTTTGACTGAAAAAGGCTGCTCACGCGAAGAAGCTTATAAGTTGGTACAAAAAAATGCCATGAAGGTTTGGGAAGAGGGTAAAGACTTTTTGGAAGAACTTTCTAGCGACGTTGGTGTGACAACGCATTTACCAAAAGAAGAACTCAAGGCTTTGTTTGATTTGAACTATCACACAAAGCATGTGGATACGATATTTAATAGAGTGTTTAAATAGTTGTCGCTAGTCTCTAGTCGCTAGTCTCTAGTATTATTGCTAGCGACCAGCGACTAGCGACTAGCGACAGAATTAATGGCCTACAGACTACACATACAAACCAAAACAACAGACACGAGAGCTTTAGTTCTGCTAAAGAAATTACATGATTTGGGTTTTGCCAAAAAAGTTACCAAGGTTCATCTTATAGATGTTTATACAATTGAAAAAGAATTTAAAGAAGAAGATCTAATAAAAATTAGCAAGATGTTGGCAAACCCTGTCATGCAAGAAGCCTCTCATGATTCACTTGGCCCTAAAATATTTAGTCACGCCTTATAAATTGGTTTTTTGCCAGGTGTTACAGATAATGTGGCACATACAGCAAAAGAGAGTATTGAAGATCTTTTAAAAACAGAGTTTGTGGCTGAAGAAAATGTTTACACCTCACAAATTATATTTCTTAAAGGCGGCTTGTCAGAAGAAGATATAAAAAATATTTCAGAACATTTGTATAACCCACTTATTCAACGAATTCACATTAAAACACACGATGATTATACTTTTCATAAAGGGATGGATGTGATTGTGCCCAAGGTGGCTCTGACAAGTGAACAGTCTGTTGATAGCGTTTCACTTGAGTTATCTGATGAAGCATTGGAAGAGCTGGGAACAAAAGGAATTGCTAATCAGGATGGTAGTAGACGTGGACCATTGTCTTTGAGTTTAGACTATCTAAAGTCTATTCAAGCTTACTACAAAGAGAAAGGTAGGAATCCAACGGATATTGAGTTGGAAATGCTTGCGCAAACATGGTCTGAGCACTGTAAACATACAATTTTTGCGTCATCACTTGATGAGGTGACAGAAGGAATTTACAAACGCTATATCAAAGGAGCTACGCAAAAAATCAGACAGGAAAAAGGCGATAAAGATATATGTAGATCTGTTTTTAAAGATAACTCAGGGGCCATTGAATTTGATCATAAATGGCTTATAACGGATAAAGTAGAAACACATAATAGTCCGTCAGCCCTTGATCCTTATGGTGGGGCGATCACCGGTATTGTGGGTGTTAACCGTGACACGATTGGTTTTGGCATGGGGGCAAAACCCATCATCAACAAGTATGGTTTTTGTTTTGGATTGCCTCGTGATAATCATAGTTTGTATCGCTCAGAAGATAAGCAAGAAAAGTTATTGTCCCCCAGGCGTATCATGGAAG
>JAHJDR010000075.1 GCA_018812345.1 bacterium
GGTCGAAGGAACAACCATCGAACCCTCGAATCGTCGAACCACCGAACCGTATGACAATTCTAACCGGTGGAGAACCTACATTACAAATTGATCAGCCCCTCGTAGAGGCTCTTAAAAGAGCAGGCTTCTACATAGCCATTGAAACCAATGGAACAAAACCAGTTCTTAAAGATATTGATTGGATAACAGTGAGTCCCAAGAAGGGGACTAAATTAGTACAAAATCATGGTAATGAATTAAAACTTGTTTTTCCCCAAGAAGATACAGATCCCAATGAGTATTCAGAACTCGCATTTCAACATTTCTATCTTCAACCACAAGATAGTTTTTCTCAAAAAGAAAACACAAAAATTTGCATTGATTATTGTCTGAATAACCCGACTTGGAAATTAAGTGTTCAGCTTCACAAACTACTCAAAATAAAATAACCTCTTATTTATGCCTTCTGTGAATGCAATCTGTAATTACACCCACGATCATCATGGAGGTCATAATGGCTGCGAAGCATACGATCCATATATTGATTGCCATCATCATAATTTGCCTCTTTCTATCCTATTGCTGGAAATCCATTGAACTCCAGCCCATGATATGCGAGTGACATTCATGTCCTTGAGTTGCTTCTAGCATGAATAACGCGGCATGTCAATGCAGTGCATCATTTTTAAGGCAGTATATAAATGAATAAAAACAACATGATACGTAAAGGACTTGTCGTTATTTTATTATATGTTCTACTATTTGGACATATCAACGTGTCGTTTGCCACAAGCACAAATGACGCCTTAACCACAGTAAAATACCATCGCATTATATCTCTCAAACCAAATATTACAAAGTTACTTGAATCTCTGGGGGTGAGTAAGGAAATAATTGGTGTAACCAAATTTTGTGAAAAACCCCATGCCACAGCCGTTATTATAGGCGATTATAACTCTATTGATTTGGAAACAATTATTCGGCTGAAACCAGATCTTATTTTAGGTAGTAATGAGAATTCACAGAAGAAACAGTATCAGCAACTTATAAGAGCAAATCTTAATCTAAAGGTTTTTGATTTTTATAATTATGAACAGATGAAAACATCTTTACAATCCATTGGCACATTGTTGCATCGTGAGGAACGTGCTCAGGAGATTGCTCTGAACATGGATAGGCAATTAAACCAGCTTAAAGAAATTAACAGCCTTGAATCAAAAAGAAATAAAACATTTATCGCTATTGTTCAAAGAAGGCCTCTTATGCTGGCTAGTGGTGACACCTTTATAAGCACTTTGTTAGAGAAAGCAGGTTTGAGGAATTCATTTCGTTTAAATCAGATTTCTTATCCTGTCGTGGATGAGGAAGAGGTTGTGCGCGAATTAGTGGACTATACTTTTGATTTTAGTCATGATGTGAAAGAGGAGGACAGCTATTTTTTAAATAAAAAAATAGTTCCCTTAAAACTCCACGATTATTTGGCAGCACCGCAAAGTGTAGCGAACTTGGTAGAGGTGTTTAAAATGAATAATCAACAGCCAAGGTAAACTTGATTATTGGATATTGTTGCCAATGAATATTGGCTATTAAAAAAGATGATAAAAAAATCACTTATAATATCTTTAGCCCTCATTTTCGCCATCTTCCTTTTATCCTTCCTAGGAGACCCCATTATTAGTCCACGAGCTTTGTTTGATAAGGCCATGGAGCTTGATCGAAATATTTATTTAAATTTTAGGTTGCCACGCGTGTTGCTAGCCATAATGATTGGGGCTGCTTTATCTGTTTCCGGCGTTTCTTTCCAAGCTCTTCTCAAAAATCCTTTAGCAGATCCCTATATATTAGGTGTTTCCGGAGGTGCGGCCCTAGGTTATGTTTTGGGTGTTGTGTTAGGGTTTCCCTTTTTTCTGGTACCCATTATGGGGTTTGCTTTTGCCTTGGGAACACTTTTTTGCTTGTACAAATTGGCTTGTCGTAGAGGTGTTTTATCTGTTCTCAATCTTTTACTTATTGGTATTGTCTTCAACGCTTTTTCTTTTGCTCTTATTTTAGTTATAAATTCTCTAGCAAACTTTGGACAGGCGCAGCAGATTCTTTATTTACTGCTTGGTTCTATAGATCCACTTGGATGGGATAAGCTTATTATTTTGTCTGTCTTTATATTAGGGGCCTTTGTTATATTGTTTTTTCAGGCAAAAAAACTCAATATTTTATCCTTGGGTGATGAGGAAGCCTATCACTTAGGCCTTAATGTTAATCGTGAGAAAAAAATAATTTTTGTGATCACCTCACTTCTTGTGGGGGCAAGTGTTTCGGTTTGTGGTCTGATTGGCTTTATTGGCCTCATTGTCCCTCATTTAACGCGTCTTATTTTTGGTGCTGATAATCGAATTGTCTTGCCTATGAGCGCGCTTATCGGTGGCCTCTTGCTCATGTCCTGTGATTTTATAGCGGGGAATATTTTTTCTTTTGAGGTGTTGAATACGCGCTTGCCTGTAGGAGCTGTCACAGCTCTTATTGGGGCGCCTCTCTTTGTCGTTCTTTTAAAGAGAACATAAATTGTACGCTAGCACGCTCGTACGTTAGCACGTCCCCCGTCACACTTCCGGTGCAAAGCCTCTTCTCATTGTGTTTTCCGTGATTGTTTTGGGCTCTAAAAAGTGCAGTAAGTAATCAGGGCCACCTGCTTTAGAACCATGAATGCCAGAAAGTTTAAAACCACCAAAAGGTTGTTTGGCAACAACCGCACCAGTGTTGGAACGATTAATATAGAGATTGCCGCATTCCAGTTCTTTTTTAATGCGCTCAATATTAGCAGGGCTTCTTGAAAAAGCACCACCTGTGAGGGCATAATCCACATCATTAGCTGCAGCGAGAGCTTCGTCTAAGTTGTTCACTCTAAAGAGAGTCACGAGTGGGCCAAAAAACTCTACTTGTCCTAAATCTGATTGAAAATCAGTTGATTCAAAAACAGTGGGAGGTACAAAGTTGCCTTGTTCCATTAGATTCTTTGAAAGCTCAACTTGTCCAATGATGTTGTCTTTATATTTTTCAATGACACCCATTAAACGATCTCGTGAGGCTTCATCAATGACAGCGCTAACTTTTGTATCTAGTTCATGTGCGGCACCAACGGTTATTGATTTTAAGCCATCAACAAAACGTTCTTTAAATTTGTCATAAATATTATCGAGGACAATCAATCGTGAGCAGGCTGAACATTTTTGACCCGCATAACCAAACGCGGCATATAGACATTCTGTAACAGCTTGATCAAGGTCAGCATCGTCATCAATAATAACGGCATTTTTACCACCCATTTCGGCAATAGCTTTTTTAATGTGTTTTTGTCCTTCGCGAATCACAGAAGCTTCTTTAATAATATTCAGACCAACTTCTTTTGATCCTGTGAAGGCGATGACATGGATTTTTGGATGTTTCACCAAATAGTCACCAATTTTAGCACCGCTGCCGGGTAAGAAATGAAGCGCTTCGCTAGGCACGCCAGCTTCAATAAGAATCTCGAAAACGCGGTAACCAATGGCAGGTGATTGATTTGAAGGTTTCATAATTACGCCATTACCGCAAACAAGAGGGGCCACAGTCATGCCGCAGAGAATGGCTGATGGGAAGTTCCAGGGGGCAATGGTTAAGCAGGTGCCACGAGGAAAGTAAGTGTAGAAGTTTGTTTCGCCGGGTGTGTTTGAAGTTGGTTGGGGTGTGAAATAACGCTCAGCTTCGTCTGCATAGTAGCGACAAAAATCAATAGCTTCGGCGAGATCAGCATCAGCTTGTTTCCAGTCTTTGGCTTCTTCTAAAACCATGAGTGTGACCAGTTCATGGTGACGTTCAATCATGATATCAGCAGCTTTGCGAATAATGTTAGCGCGTTTGCTCACAGGCCATGTTCCCCATGTTTTCTTTGCTGCTTCACAAGCTGTGACAGCATCTTCTGCTTGTTTTTCTGTGGCCATATCATTGATCGCCACAACTTCAGCTGTGAGTGAGGGATTTGTGACATTGCGTGTGTCTAAGCCATCAATTTTGATGCCATTAACAACAACAGGAACTTTTATGGGAAGTTGGGAACGGCCAGACATAAGGGACCCAGGAATCCAATCACGGTTTTCTTGTTTTGAAAAATCTAAAAAAGGATAGTTTTTAAAAAAGGTCATAAGACTTAGTGTCCAGTGTCCTGTGTTCAGTGGCCGTGTAAAGGAGGTAGGCCACTAAGCACTAATCACTGATCACTCATTTAACTAATTCATTTGGATTTCTTAAAAGGTCATCAATATCTTTTAAGTCAACCATGCTTTGTTTTAAGAAGCCTTCATTTGAGGTGTTTTCTAGAAGACGTCTTACAAGATAAGCCATGCCAGGCAGCATTTCGCCCACAGGGGCATATTCACGGACACGATAACCCATATCAATAATAGGTTTTTTAAAATTATTTCCCATGCCATATAATGTTTGAATTTCAATGTCTTTCTTATCTAAATCAATGTGTTGTGCATAGGCCATGATATGTGAGATAGAACGAATATTATGTGAGGCAAAAGCCCCAATAATATGAGGGTAGGCATCCAGAAGAAGACGCGTACATTTTTCGTAGTTAGCATCTGTTTCAGGTTTGTGTGTAAAAACAGGAATAGGCCAATCGCGTTGTCTCGCGAGAATAACTTCAAAATCCCAATAAGCGCCTTTAACGAGTCGTACGGTTAAGGGGGCGTTTTTTCGTGACGCTGACAAGGCAATAATGCGTTCCAAATCTTTGATAGAATCTTTGAGATAGGCTTGTATAACTAATCCTAAATAAGGATAAGAGGCAAACTGTGGTTCTGAGAACAACTCTTCAATAACGGCTAGTGTGATTTCGCGATAATCATTTTGCTCCATATCGAGATTAATGAAAACACCTTGTGAGACAGCGGCTTCTAAAATAGGGCGTAGAGCATTTTTAATTCCGTCGACAGATTTCTTAAAAGCGAGTGTATCAATTTGTGAGTAAAGGCTTGATGGTTTAACAGAAACATTTGCCCTGGGAATAGAGCCTAAGGAATTTTCTTCGAGTACAGGTTTTTTCTGCCATGTTTTAACATGATCAGACAGACCATTAACAAGTTCTAAGTAACGACCTTGGTACTCTTTGGCTTCTTTTTCGCTCACAACAGCTTCACCGAGAATATCCACAGTAAAACAATAACCTTCATCCCAGAGCTCTTCGAGTTTTTTTCTGGCTTTGATAGAATTTTCACCAGTAATAAAGGCATTGGCCATGGCTTTTACATTTTGTTTTACAGTGGCTGCTGTAATATTAGAAGTGAGCGTATTAGATAAGGCAATCTTTAATCCTGATTGCAGGGCTAAGGGAAAGTCTTTATCATCTGCCAAAAAATACTCTCGCATATGATCAACAATTTGTGATTTTGTCATGAGCGTTGGTAAGACATCTACAAAACGAAACATGTCGACTTTAATGTCTTCTCTTTTCATGGCCCAGCTCATGAGAAAATCAGCGAAAAAATTCTTTTTAAATATTTTTGAGGCTTTTTGGCTTTCTTCAAAAATTTGTGTACCAATAACTTTGATTTCTTTTTCTAGATTCATAGTGTTATCCACTGTGTTTATTTTTTTTGCTTCATATCCCATAGTGTTAAAGGCATTATCGGGGGAAACCCGATTTTGCAATGGGAAAGTGTATTGAAGATCTGACACGAAAACCTTAAAAATATTATAAAGTTAGGTGAAGGGTTGTGTTTTTGTGTTTTTTAAGAATATATAGGTTCGACGGCTCGACGGTTCGTTTAACAACCCTTCGACCCGTCGAACCATAGAACCATCGAACCAGAGAAACTCCATGCAAAACCAAATTCTAAAACTAAAGAACGAAAAGAAAGCCATCATCATTGCGCACTATTATCAAGATCCTAAGATTCAAGATATTGCTGATTATGTGGGAGATAGTTTGGGCATGGCTGTTTTTGCAAAAAAAACAGATGCTCCCATCGCTGTTGTTTGTGGTGTAAAGTTCATGGCAGAAACCATAAAGGTCATGAACCCTCATAAGAAAATTTTACTACCTGATCCAGATGCGGGTTGCTCGCTTGCTGATTCATGTACTCCAGCAATTTTTAATTATTTTAAATCAAAATATCCTGGTGCTTTTGTCATGACCTATGTGAATTCAAGTTTGGAGATAAAGGCCTTAAGTGATGTGATTGTCACGTCAGCCAATGCTGTTAAAATTGCTCAGCAAATGCCAAAAGATCAAAAAATAATTTTTGGACCTGACCAACACCTTGGGCGCTATGTTTCTAAACAAGCGGGACGAGAACTCATTCTCTTTCCTGGAAATTGCTTTGTACACACGTCTTTTTCAGCTAAAGCCATGTATGAAATTAAAAAACAACATCCTGAAGCGGCTCTTATTGCCCATCCCGAATGTGAAGATGTTATCTTGAGTCAAGCCGATTTTGTGGGCTCTACAGGTCAAATGTTGTGTTTTACTCAGGAGAGTGAATATAAGACATTTATTGTTATGACAGAAGCCGGTATTATGCATCAGATGAAAAAGAATTCGCCTAACAAAGAATTTATTATGGGTCCTGATTTAAGTGGGTGTTCGTGTAATGAATGCCCTCATATGAAGCTCAATACTCTTGAAAAGATTCATGCCTGTCTATTTGCAGAAACGCCTGAAGTTAATATTGCTCCTGACCTCGCAGAAAAAGCCCTTGTGCCGATTAATAGAATGATGGAGATGACTTAATAGTCGCTAGTCGCTAGTCGCTAGACGCTAGACGCTAGACGCTAGACGCTAGACGCTAGACGCCAGTCGCTAGTCGCCAGACGATAGACCCCGTTAAACGGGGCAGGCGCCAGTTATGGAATGGTGATTAAGCCTACATTATTAATAAAGATTGCTTTCACTTCAGCATCTTGGTTCTTGAGAGTGATGTATTGTCCGCCAGTGATGAATGTGGGATTACCTTGCGCATCAAACGTGATGTGATGATTGTTGTCTTTGAAAAAGATACCCTTAAACTTATCGCTAATATCTTCTTGCAGGGGCTCACGGCTATAGGGAGATTTTTCTGGAAGGCCAGTGGCTACGATATACACCTCAAAGGTTGTATTTTTTCCATCGCTGATATTGCGAAAACCATAGGCTTCGCCTTTTGTCATGGCCATGCTTTGAGCAAAGCGAATATCTGATTCGAGTTTACGGGTGGCATTATCAAGACCAAAGGCTTGTGTGCTGGTAATGAGCGGAATAACACTCACGCCCAGGATGCCCATAAGAGAAATGGTTAATATGAGTTCGAGTAAGGTAAATCCTTTATGTGATTTGAAAGGGTTCATTATTTTGTTCTCATCAATTTCAACAAGCTATTCCGTAATCTCTGAAATAGTCATTAGCAATACAAGATCTTGAAAGTCAGCTGCTGAGCTTGTAGGGTCATTGCCTAAATCAACACCAAGCTCAAATAACATGATAACTTGGTCTGTCTCAAGGACGACTTTACCATTTTCATCAATATAGTTTGCCAAGAAATCTTGCACGCTTTTCTGTCCGCCAAAACCTTGCAGAGGAGGTGCTTGCTCACCGTGTTTGAGTGTTTTAACCTGAACAGTATTGGTGGAATCATATGTTTGTGAGAAATTGCCACAAGAGTTAGATTGGGCTGTGGCTTGTACCTTGTATTCAGAATTTGCTTGGCTATTTGTTGTGGAGTATGCTTCACCACCATCCACATCATTACCACTCCACAGATTAGAACAATTATTATTGATACAGAGTTTTGCCGAAACACTGATTTCCGATCCACCAGGGCCACAGGTAATGGCAGAACCAATAACTTCCATATCGACTTTGTAGTTTGAATCAATAATGACGACGCCGTCTTGGACTTCAAAGCCATCCTCTGCAGGAGTTTCTGCTTCGCCTTCGCCTTCACCTTCGCCACCAGAATTTGGTGGTGTGGCACCAACGCTGGAACCTATCTTAACGGTTTCTGTTAAGGTGCTGCCATCAGCAAAAATGGCTTTAATTGTAATCCAGGCACCTTCAGGAACGTCATCTGAAAAAATCATATCCATAAGGTAGATACCATCATCTGTCATGGCTGCATCAGCCACATCGGTATTGGCACCATTTGTTGTTGCTGTGGCATTGTTATCAGGGACAGCACCATTTTCAAAAATAGTTGTGTTAGCCAAATCAACCTGAACTAGTGTTGTTGTTGATGTGTCTTCAGCACAATTTTCAAGAGCGGCTATGCTAGTTGTTGTTTCTTCACATGTTTCAACAGTAGGTGTTGTGCCACCTTCTTCGCCACCAGAAACAATACAGGGCCCTAAGTAATCCATATTGTGTGAGCCATTGCCACCACTGTGGCCATTTTCCCATCCATTGATATTAACGGCTATTGTCTGTTTGTTTTCTGGGTTTCCTGGAGGAACATGACAAATCCAAAATTTATTATTTGGTGGATTACCAACATCTTCATACACTATTTCACCACCACTATTTGTACTAATTGTCCCATCACAATTGACGCTTTGATCACAGGTTGTCCAATTTCTTGTGATGATAAGATCTGTTAGAATTGCTTGGTCATTACATGTTTTTGTGAGCTGTAAGTTTTTAACAGCAGCATTTTCCGCAATACAAAAAAGACAATTCATATTTAAGCAGTCCTGGGTAAATTCAGTATTAATGCTTTGTGAGACTTTTGCATCCCCGACTTGAGCGACAACAGTAACAGATCCTGACGAAGGGATTGTTGTTGTTGTGAAAGATCCTGGTCCGAAAGCTTTATTATTAACATCAGGACAATAACCTTGTTTGAGTTTGTTACGAGCATGTTCAATGCCTGCTGTGCCCACAGCACGTACCTGAGTCATTTGTAGATCATTAACAGATGTTTTTGTGTCTGTGGAGCTGATGGTGGCAATGGAGGCTGCTGTGGCGGCAAGAATTGTCATCACCACAATAGCGCCAATAAGGCTGCTGCCTTGATTGTTTTTTAGAATATTTATCATAACGCCCTCGTTTGGTAGAGAATTTATAGGACAAATTATTGGTAATTTGAATAACCTATAAAGTCTCTGGGAATTACTGTGGTACTCAAAGTAATTGGTGGTTCATCATTTTTTGGTTGTGTTGTAATGATGAATTTTATCCTCACCACATCCTCCACACTCGAAACAGCTGGATCGAGTGAATTCCCCATTCCGTCTTCATATTCGATTACGAATGAAGACACCCCAGGTAGTAACACGTCATTGCCCCCTTTGGTTATAGAGAGCTCATTATTGAATAAGCCAACTTCATAGCTAGAATTATTACCGTCAGCATCGATAAACTCAATACTGTCTTCTGCAAAATCCTGGATATCCCCGTCCTGAATTCGCAATAATTCGTAGTTCATGTCACGTAGGGCGCGCCTGACATCACCAATCGTTGATTTACGATTGACAATAAAAGAGTATGTTTCTGTTTGCTGAATCATGGATTGGGCAACAATAGTAAAAATCGCACCTGTAACAATTAAAGCTAAAAGCGTTTCAACTAAAGTGAAGCCTTTTCGATTGCGATATTTATTTTGAAACAAAAACCCAAACATCATGTGTCCCTCTTAGATATAACGAATAATCCATGTTGTTATATCTATTTTTAACAAGAAGTATATCAAGTATAACAGTTAGTAACCGTTAACACCAGCATACAATAATCATCAAAGATCAAAATAGGGGGGGCAGTGGATGCCACTAAATATCAGCGACGAGAGTTGTAATGATCACTTGGGAGTTATTTGACCAAGTGACCACAATGTCGATCTTATTTAGTCCAGAACCTGTTTGGGGGGTGGTAAGGTCTGTGGCATCCACTTCCGTAATTATAACCTCTCTTGTAAACCCAGCGAAATCATCAATGAGCGTTTCTGTGGGATAGTTTAATGTATTAGTAGCATATGAATAACCGCGAAATTCTTTATCAGCGAGGATTCCTTCCAGTTTTTCATTGGCTAAGTGAGTCGCAATAGTTGTTCTTTCATATTGAACGCTGGCAACGACATTCCCTTGAAGAAGAGATAAGCCAGCAAGTAGGGCTGTTGAGACAATAACAATCGCGAGATCGCGACATGATCCGGCGGGCGATGCTGAACCTGACGCTCAACGCCCTGGACGCCATGCCGGGCGGCGGCACCCTCA
>JAHJDR010000076.1 GCA_018812345.1 bacterium
TTCATTTTTCATTTATCATTTTTCATTTTTCATTTTTCATTTCTCATATCTCCCCCACCTCTCCCGAAACACCCCACCAGTCATGGCATCGAGTTTTTCGGTAAGCACTTTGAATTTCGCAAAACACATAGACGAACGTTTCTGCCCACCAGAGCGCGCTTGAAGATAGCGCATGAGATAGAGATTTCTTTCTTCATATATTTTGTACAAGTCTTTAGCATGATCATCTTGAAACTTAATCATGGCCCGTCTTTCTTGTTCCAAAAGTAAATGATTGCGATTGTACAGAATATCTCCCAATTGCCAAACAGCGCGTAAGCGAATAGTCTGTCCAGAATTCGTATCATAATTATAATCATTATCTTCTGGGCCAATAATCACACCACCGCTAGACACGGAGATATTATCGTTTATATCTAGCCCCTCTTGTTCTTTAAAAGAATGATCATACCCCAGATAAAGTGTTGGGAGATAGGCAGCAGCCTTCATACGCTTTTTGAGTTTAGTGATCTCATGGAGAGAGAGCTTTTTGTATTTGAGATGAGCATCAAGGATTTGATAGAACTGCGGTTCTCCCTTTGTGATCTTTGTGTAGACACGTGCATAATAAGGCATGGCTGCCTGCACTATGCTTGTACTCGCAAAGAAAATAAAAAAGAAAACCCCAATTGTTTTTAAATTTATTTTTTTCATGAACATTGTCTTAAGCAACGTGCATGCCAATTTGAGAAATTATTTTTACCTTTGAAATTCTTAGATTTTATTTTGATGTGTTTGATTTTTGAAACAATCAAAGTCCCAATCCCAGTCTCAGTGAGATTCAAGAGAGATTTTTGTGAGACGATAACAAAAAAGCGAGCCCAAAGGGACTCGCTTTTTGACTTCAGACTTTAGTCTTTGGTCTTTGGACTTTAGTCTAAATCATCATCTTCGTCATCATCATCATCATCATCATCATCATCTTCTTCTTCTTCGTCTTCATCATCGTCTTCATCTTCAGCATCCCCTACATCATAATCGTCTTCATCATCCATTTCATCGTAATCATCGATTTCATCAGCTGAATCTTCGCATTCATAGTACACTTTGATTTTTTCTTCATAATCAAATTCAAAATCATTACCACCTTCTGATTCCACTTCAATTTCTATTTCTATTTCTACTTCGATTTCAACACCACCTGAATAATAACAGTAGTCTTCTTCTTCATCTTCAATACCATCATTATCATCGTCGAGATCATCCCAATCTGACAGGCCATCTTCGTCTTCATCCAAATATTCTAATGGGCTGTGCTCAGGATAAGCAAGAAAATCTTCTATAGATATCTCTCCCAAATCCATTGTTGTGCCATCAGAGCTAACTTTAAATGATGATGCCGTTTCATCATCAACAATTAATGTCGCAACAAACTCACCTTCTAAGGAAAAACTGATCACATAGGACTTCCCTACAGCCAGAGATAATGAAAAGAGACAGGCCTCATCCACAATCGCTGTTGTTGTTTCAGCTGCAGAATTTGTAGCAATCACTGTATCTGCAAAACACTCTGTGGTTGCTGATTCTGTAGAGGCTGTTTCTAATTTCATGAGATTAGAGGAACCAGAATCAGCGACAGTCCCTGTGATATTTCTTGCTGTTGCGTCTGTGGCATTATTTGTACCATTAGTTCCCGCAGCTCCTGAACACGCCATAATACCCATCACACCAGCAAATAATACTAAGTTTTTTAATAGTTGTTTCATTGTATACCTCTTATGTTTCTTGGTTAAGGTTAAATTTAATAATTTTTCTTCCCTGCTCATAAGAACTATCTTACCACCACACGAACCATTGCGAAAGGGTCTGAGGGCCTTTTGTGCATTCATTTGGATGCATATTATTTCATTGTTATATGATTTTATTAGTCTTATTTAATCTCCAGGTCTTTCTAACTGCAGTTTTGTATACAATAAAGCAAAACAAAGCACTCTATTTACACTTTATTTTTTCCACAACTTTTCACGAAAACAGACGAAAATAAAGATATGGGAAATATAGCGATACAAACAACAGACGAACCTATTGTCACTGTTACGGATCTTGATTCACCAGAAGATATTTTTGCTGAAGACCTTCACCCAGTACCTATTGATCCCCCAGCTGAAGCTTATGATGTTCCAACACCTGTAGAAATCCTTAATAACTGCGATCGCTTTGACGCTACAAGCATTGAAGATCAAATTCGTGCCATTACTGAAGCAGATGACTTTCCCACATTTCAATGGGGAGACTGTGTCTCCGCAACATTAAACGCTGAAGAATTTCTGCATGATATCCTAGGAGAATACAAACCTCGCTACCACATGATCTGGAGCAGCGCCTATAATGAGGGGATCTTAGCTGGTCATGTCTGGGTCGAAACAGAAGTATGCGGGCAGACATTTGTGACCGACTTTGTTGGTGGCACTGATCAAGGTCAATACCTTGGTTTTGGTCTCGAATATTTTACTCATAAAGCCAGCTTCAATGGTGATCTTGAAAGCGGCTATCGCAGTCCCTCTGAGGCTGTCATTCTGGCAACAAGCCAACCTGTGGATCCAAAATCTCAGGAGTTTAAAGACATTGAAAACCTTGCTTTTGAAAACACCTCCATGCCATTATACATAACTGCTCAAAGAAAAATTGGCGCTGCTATTTCATGGATTCTCGGTGAATAACCCCTTGTCCTCACTTAATCCCCAAAGACTGACTTTTTGTTAGATAATTACAAACACATAGCTTCGCAAGAAACTAACAATTATATATTGCATGGGATTTGGATTTTTTTTCATAATAAATATTATGAATTCAGGAACCCTTTCAGAAAACTCACAGCATTTAATCCCAAACTCTTTGACGAATAGCCACCTTCTTGAACAATCATGGTGGGAACTTTGATTTTTGTAAGTTCTTGAGCAATGGTAAAATAATCCTGGGTTTCAAACAAGAAATCACCCACAGGATCTTCTTTAAAGGAATCAAACCCCATAGCCACAACGAGATAATCTGGCTGAAATTGCTCAATGCGCGGCAGGGCATGGTGAACAAGTATGCGATGAAACTCTTCAATCTGAGTATTTTTTTGAAAAATAAAATTGAGATTATACCCAAGGCCCTTGCCCTGACCAGCTTCATCTGGATATCCCCAAAAGAAGGGAAAGAAAAACCGCGGATCACCATGCAAAGAAATGGTCATCACTTGGTCATCATGATAAAAAATATCTTGTGTGCCGTTCCCATGATGAAAATCGAGATCCAAGATCACAACGCGCCCTTTTTTCCGCAATTTCTTAGCGGCAATCGCTGTGTTGTTTAGATAGCAATACCCTCCATACTGGCTTTGTGTCGCATGATGACCTGGTGGTCGAGAAAGAGCATAATAAATTTTATCAGGATGTTGAATAAGTTGATTGGCCGCTTCAACACTACAAGCAGCACTCCAGGAAGAGGCTTTCCAAACTGTGTTATCTAAAGGTGTTCCTGAATCAAAACAAAAACAACCAGCATGTCTTATATTTATTGGATCAACTTTTGTTGAGTTCAACTTGGGAAAGACACTGGTATAAAAAGTTTCTAAATCTGTCAACTCACTGGCTGTATTATAGAGCGTGATCAAACGAGCTCGATGTGTTTCACGAATATACTTCATGGGAATTTTATTAGGCTGTTTGAGTTCAAAAAGTTGAGGATGTTTTTTGAGTGCCTTATAAATTGTTTCTGCTCTTTTGGTTGACTCCGGGTGTTTGAGCCTGAGTCCAAAAGCCCATTCATACTTTGGTTTAAATAACAGCTGATCCGGATGAAAGTAACATGTAATTCGTTTCTGTGCCATGCTTGTATTGTACTTAATTCTAACCTGATTTCCAATAATAACATTGAAATCTAAAAAAAAACCATTCCGTTTCCCAATACTTTAGAGACCTTAAGCCTAGACCCTAGCATTTATGGAATACTGGTTTCTTTACTCTTTTTTGTCGCAGGCTCACTCTTATTTCCTGACAAAGAAAAACAAGGTTGACGAAAGCAAATAACCTAATATATTCGCCCACTTGGTTTATCGGGTATTTTCTTACAAAAAAATCAGAAACTTGTGAACTTATCTTGCGATAATTTAGTACCGAAGCACTAGAGTGCCAGAGTAAAAAAACACCCAAGCCCTAAGCCCTACGCCTTAAGCCTTGCGCCTTATTTTACCCTGGAACTGCGGTACCCCGGTACCAGTATATACAATGTCCATAACACTCATAAATCCCGGCTCCCCTATAGCCTTGTCAGGTGCCATGATTGGAACACGGTTCCACTCCGCAGAGCAACTACAAGCAGGACGCTTCCCTTCTGCGGCTGAACTTGCAGCCCCCACAAGAGACACCGATGTTTTTTCACCAGACTATGACAGCGATGGCATACAACGCTTAAAAATTCCTACAAACCGTAACATCCTCATCCAATCACACCCCCGCTCTCATTTTGTCGACACAGATGGTCAGCTAAAACAAGTCAGAAGTCGTGTTACACTTGCCGACATGAAAAAAGCCAGCGGCTCACCAAATCTAGGTATAGGCTATCTAGAAAACCTAGGGGGTACTGTTTTGTTCTTACGATCAGGTGCCTTTCTGATTAACGCAGATGGTGTGTTCCAGTCACTCAACATTAATCATGACCCAATGAGCACACCCTTTATGCAAGCCATTCACATTAATCGTGTTGATGATGAAAAAGAAGCTCATGGAAAAGATAGTGTCGTGCACAATATGAAAGGGAGACCATGGTCTTCATTTCTCGATTGGTTAAAACTCACCTATATTAAAGACCCCAATAAGTTCTATGCCTTTGCTGTTACCCTAAACACTCATTGGGCACGCTTTACTGTGACCAAAGACACACAACCCCCTACCAGTGACTTTGCAAGCCATGAACGAACTCTGTATGACAAAGACCATCCTTCTCTCTATTTAGGTGGTTTCTATATTCCTGAATCAGCTGACCCAGAACGCTATCAACCTGGTTTTCATTTTGTAGGCATAAAAACTTTTTCTGATGGGAAGCAACAAGATGGTGGTCGTCTTCTTGATTGCAAAATAAGTAATATCACCTTCCTTCAAATGGCTGAGATCGATGATGTGGTTATTCTCGATAATGGCGGCACTGCCACAGAACCATTAACAATCTCAGAATCAGAACCTAAAGACCCACGCGTACCTTTGGCATCCATCAATCGAGCTCTATATGAACACCTCCCGCAACCAGAAAGACAAGCTACACAAGAAAATGCTTGGATGCATACACAGGCCACACGTGTACTTTATGAAACTCTTTCTGCAATGATCCAGGAACGCAACCTACAAGAAATTATTCAAATCGCTGATCTGGCACCCTCTATTTTTCCCGTAGCCTTGACACGCGCTCTCACAACCTTATATCAATCTGGTGAGAGGTATCTAGAAACACAACGTTTTCACTTTGCTTCCATGGATAGAGAATCACGTGTGACAGCTCGCTTAAGAGACCTTGTCTGTGAAAAGCCCTCAATCTTTCCACCCAATGTTTCCAAAAGCCGTTTTCTAACAGGCGACGCCCTTGACCCACAACACATACGGTATCTCGGCCAACCCCTGCTTGATCAAAGAGTGGATCTCTTAACCTCGCTCATGTTTTTACACCACGCCACACCACGCCAGTTATTTACGCTAGCCCAATCAGCTTATCAAACTTTGGCCAGTGGTGCTCAATGGCTTATCCATGATCTGTTCATGCCTGATGGTGAGCCCTATTACACAAGTCCCAGTCATATTGTACGACGCACAGAAGCTTTCTTTCCCTTTGAACAAGTTCCTCACCAATTCAAGAATCCCCCTGAATGGCGTAAACAGTTTATCAGCACACTGGAAATGTATTTAAGGGATAAAGGCGTTTCTCGAAAAGACGTTGATAACCTCTTCACCCATGTTAAACTGCAAGACTTTCCATTTTCCATGGAAATGATGGAACATGTCTTAAATCACGTCGGTTTTGAAACGCAAAGAATGCCTTTTGAGGCGCGTTTTAAAAAACATCCCATGGCCCCCTACCTAGGGGTAATTGTTGCTAAAAAAGCTTAATTATCAAAAGGTTGTATTTTTTCTTGCAATTTATTCTAAGTTCGCATAATTTCCCAAACATGGAACAAAACAAAGAAATCGTTATGGAAAAACATATTCGCGAGTTTCTCGCGTATTTAAAAAATCAAAGAAATGCTGCCGCCAATACCATTTCGAGTTATAACCGAGACCTTAATGAATTTTATCAATACCTCGTCCAACATCAAGGTGAAGTGATTAATGGACATGACCTCTACTTAGATCGCATTAATCCTCTTATGATTCGCTCGTATCTGTCGCTGCTTTTCCAAAAAAATGGGGCCACAAGTATTGCACGTAAACTTTCTTCACTCAGATCAATGTTTAAATATTTCGTGAAAAAAGGTGTGATTGATCAAAACCCAGCCAAGGTTATTAATTCACCAAAGCTGCCTAAGAAACTTCCTAAGTTTCTTAACGTTGATGAAATCAATGCCCTGCTCACAGCAAAGTTTGATCTCACAAAATATGGTTTACGTGATCGTACAATCTTGGAACTCCTTTATTCTAGCGGTTTACGTGTAAGTGAACTCGTTGCCTTAAACATAGAAGATGTTGACATGAATGAGAGTCTTGTCCGCATTAGAGGTAAAGGCAACAAAGAGCGCCTCGTTCCTATTGGTGAAAAAGCCAAACAAGCTTTAATCACTTACTTTCATGATCGCAGAAATACGCCAATCATCCGTGATCCTAATGCTATTTTTCTCAATAAAAATGGAACACGCCTCACGGTGCGCTCTGTGCAACGCCTAGTATCTCGAATGACACAAGAAATTGGTCTGTCAAAAAATGCAACACCCCATATGATCAGGCATAGCTTTGCCACTCATATGTTGGGTTCTGGCGCTGACTTAAGATCAATTCAAGAATTACTCGGGCATAAAAGTCTTTCCACAACACAACGCTATACACATGTAGGGGTTGAAGAATTATCAAAAGTATATGATAAGACCCATCCGAAAAGTTAATGACTCGTTATGCGTCGTGCGTTGTGCGTTGTGCGTTTTATCCTTTATCTGTTTTTAATCCGTTAAAATAATATCGCACGAGGCTGTACGCGTTACGCCCAACGAAAAAGTTATGAAATTTGATGCTCATGCAACAACCATTGTTGCTGTAAAAAAAGGAGGCCAGGTTGCTGTTGCTGGCGATGGCCAAGTGAGTTTGGGTAACACTGTTTTAAAGAGCCATGCAAAAAAAGTCAGGCGCATGAACGAAGACAAAGTAATTGCAGGCTTTGCCGGCTCCACAGCTGATGCCTTCACCTTATTTGAAAAATTTGAAGTCAAACTAAAAGAATACTCAGGAAATTTAAAACGCGCTGCCGTAGAATTGGCAAAAGATTGGCGTACAGATAAAATCTTACGCCGCTTAGAAGCTCTGCTCATCGTCGCGGATAAAGAAAGCCTCTTCACCCTCTCTGGTAATGGCGATGTCATTGAACCAGATGATGGTATTACAGCCATTGGATCTGGTGGCATGTATGCTCTTGCGGCCGCCCGCGCTTTACAAAAACATACAGAACTCAGCGTATCTGAAATCGCTCAAGAAGCCATGATCATTGCTGCTGATATTTGTATTTATACAAACCACAACATTACTGTTGAAACTATTGACTAACGCACCGACGATCCGACGATCCGACGATCCGATGTGTTTATCATCGGCGCATCGGTTCATCGGTGCATCGGTTCAGTAAAACATGGAAACACTCAAAAACTATACACCTAAAGAAATTGTCAAAGAACTAGATCGCTACATTATTGGTCAAGATAATGCCAAACGCTCAGTTGCTATAGCCCTCAGGAATAGATGGCGTCGCCTTCAAGTGGGAGGCGAAATGCAAGATGATATCATTCCCAAAAACATTATCATGATTGGCCCTACAGGCGTAGGCAAAACAGAAATTGCAAGACGATTAGCCAAACTTGCTGAATCACCTTTTTATAAAGTAGAGGCCTCAAAATTCACAGAAGTTGGCTATGTGGGTAAAGATGTTGAATCTATGATCCGTGATCTCGTGGAAATTGGTGTCAACATGGTAAAAGCAAGAGAACAAGAACGCGTTTTGGACAAAGCGCGCGAGCTTGCTGAAGAACGCTTGCTGGACATCCTCCTCCCCAACAAAAGAAAAGCTCCCCCACCCAATTTTGACTTCACTATGTCAGAAACATCAGAAACAAATGACATACCAGAAACACCTCCTGTAGAAGATGATCAATCGAAAACACGCGAAAAACTGCGCACCATGCTCAAAGAAGGTAAACTGGATACAAGAAAAATTGATTTAGACATTGGCCCCAAACCTCCCATGCAGGGACCCGGCATGCCTATGATAGAAATTATTTCAGCCGGTGGCATGGATGAGCTTTCTAATAATTTAAGAGACATGATGGGCAATTTTTTTCCTCAAGGAAAAAAACGTAGACGCCTGGACGTTCCTGAAGCCTTAGAAATATTAATAGCAGAAGAAGCAGCTAAACTTGTTGATATGGAAGCTGTTATAAAAATGGCCATTGATTTTGTGGAAAATAATGGCATAATTTTTCTGGATGAAATCGATAAAATTGCCTCACGTTCTGAAGGCAGTCGGGGCGGTCCTGATGTAAGCCGTGAAGGCGTACAACGTGACATCCTACCTATTGTTGAAGGCTCGACCGTTTCCACAAAATATGGTTTTGTTAACACAAACCATATTCTCTTTATTGCTTCTGGGGCATTTCACTCAGCAAAACCAACAGACCTCATTCCCGAACTTCAAGGACGCTTTCCCATTCGCGTGGAACTCAATTCGCTCACAAAAGATGATTTCCTAAAAATCCTTACTGAACCAAAAAACTCTTTATCGAAGCAATATAAAGCACTCATGAAAACAGAAAAAATCGATCTTTTTTTCACAGGAGATGCTCTTGAAGAAATAGCTTGTTATGCTGCTAAAGCCAA
>JAHJDR010000077.1 GCA_018812345.1 bacterium
AACATTAAAAGAAGGCACTGAAATGGTCATGCCTGGTGAAAACGTAGCTGTAAGCGTAGAGCTGATCACACCGATCGCTATGGAAAAAGAATTACGTTTTGCAATACGTGAAGGTGGCCGCACAGTAGGTGCTGGTGTTGTAACGGAAATTATTGAATAAGAATACGACTAAGGACTAAAGACTAAAGACTAAAGTCAGTTTATGACTTTGGTCTTTGGACATTAGTCCTTGGTTCTAATAATATGGCAACAGATTACAAAGGACAAAAAGTCAGAATTAGATTGAAAGCATTTGATCATAAATTGCTTGATCAATCGACTTCTGAAATTGTTGAAACAGCGAAAAGAACAGGTGCCAGACTTTCTGGACCAATTCCTTTACCAACAAAAATATCTCGTTACGCTGTATTGCGATCACCACACGTTGATAAAAAATCAATGGAACACTTTGAATTGCGTGTGCATAAAAGACTTTTGGATATTTTGGAACCAACACAGCAAACAATTGATGCTCTCATGAAGCTTGATTTATCTGCTGGTGTAGATGTTGAAATAAAAATGATCTAGTGGGGTTAATATGTTTGGAATGATAGGCGAAAAATTAGGGATGACCCAAGTATATGACAAAGACGGCTTGGCTGTACCGGTAACAGTTGTTATGGTTGAGCCAAATGTTGTTGCTTCTGTTATGACAAGTGATGCTAATGGTTACAATGCCATTCAGTTAGCGCATCAAGAGCAAAAAGCAACAAGACTGTCAAAAGCGATGCAGGGTCATTATAAGAAAAACAAAGTTAGCACCTATAAACACTTGAAAGAATTTAGAACAAACCGTTCTTCAGAGTATCAGGTGGGTATGAAAGTTACCGTTTCTTGTCTTGAAAATGGCGATAAAATAGACATTCAAGGCATGTCAAAAGGTAAAGGCTTTCAAGGTGTCATGAAAAGACATAATTTTCGTGGTGGTTGTGATTCTCATGGTAACTCGGTATCACATAGAGTTCCTGGTTCAATTGGTATGTGTACATATCCTGGACGTGTTATTAAAGGTAAAAAGATGCCAGGACAAATGGGACATGAAAACACAACTGTGAAAAATCTTGAAGTTGTTGGCACAGAACTAGATCAAAATCTCGTTCTCATCAAAGGCGCTTTGCCTGGAGCTAACCACTCACGTATTTATATTTATCCTCACTCCAATGACTTTGAAAACAAAGTCTTGGCGGCTAATAAGCCTGCAGGGGAAGTAGGGGAAAATAAAGAAGTCGAAAATGCCTAGGCAAAATAGAGGTTTGTTATGGATTTACAAGTAATTGATATAAATAATAAGAAGATATCACAAATCGATGTTAGTGATGTCATGGCTGAAAAAGTAAATAAAAAAATATTGTACTATGCTGTTAAAGCAGCGCGCAATAATTTGCACCATGGCACAGCAAAAGTAAAAGATCGTAGTGAAATCAATAAAACGAATAAGAAAACGTATCGTCAAAAAGGTACTGGTAATGCTCGTCACGGTGCTCGTCGTGCTAACATCTTTGTTGGTGGCGCTTCAACGCATGGTCCTAGACCTCGTTCGTTTTCAGAACAAGTTAACAAACAGTTTAAAAAACGTAGTTATCAAGAAGTATTCAAGTATCTTATTCAAGAAAACAAATTAAAAGTATTGAATGAGATTAACTTTGCAAAGGCTTCTACAAAAGAAGCTGCAGCTATTCTTGCAAAATTAGAGCTCATCAAAGCCCTTGTCGTTTTACCAGCAGAAAATGAGACGGCTAAAAAATCTTTTAGAAATCTCAAAGATGTTGGCGTTGTTAACGAAATAAATATAAATCTATATGACATGCTTCGTTATGATGCGGTTGTCATGACGGAAGAGTATTTCAAGCAAGTTAAAGAGAGATACGCATTATGAACTTATACGATGTAATAAAAAGACCGATTGTAACGGAAAAAAGTAGCCTCTTAAAAGAGGTGAATAACACTTATGTGTTTGAAGTTGATAAAAAAGCAAACAAAGAACTCATTCGTACCTGTGTTGAGAAGGCTTTTAATGTTAAAGTTAAAGATGTGAAGACCTTGATTCAGCGTGGACATGTGAAGCGTTTTGGCAAAGGTCACGGTCGTGCGAAGAGCTGGAAGAAAGCTATTATTACCTTAAGAGAAGGTAAAATTGAGATCTTTGAAGGAGTATAATTGATCGCAGATAACAGATCGCTGATCGCACAGCAAAAGCGATGAGCTGATCAACGAGAGCGAAACAAGAGGATGGAGTAAAAAAATGAGACGTTTTAGACCAACAAGTCCTGGTGTTAGATTTAGAACAGTACCTGATTTTAATGAAATTACACGGGGACAACCAGAAAAAAGTTTAACAGAAACGCTTGTACGGCATGCTGGTCGTAATGCACACGGACACATCACAAGCCGTTATCGTGGTGGTGGACATAAAAGAAGATATCGCATTATTGATTTTAAGCGTAACAAAGTTGATGTGCCAGCAACAGTTACTCATATTGAGTATGACCCCAATCGCTCAGCTAATATTGCTTTATTAGTTTATGCGGATGGTGAAAAATGTTACATGATTGCACCAGAAGGACTCAAGATAGGACAAAAAATTGTTTCTTCTAATAAAGTTGTTGAAATTGAAGTTGGAAACACTTTGCCACTAAAAGAAATTCCCATTGGTGCAGCTGTTTACAATGTTGAGCTTAAGCCAGGTGCTGGTGGTAAGATTGCACGTAGTGCGGGAACATCAGTTCAGCTTATGGCTAAAGAAGGTAGCTATGCTCAAATTAGACTGCCTTCGGGAGAAATGAGAAAAATATTGCTTACTTGTCGTGCGACAATTGGTAATGTTGGTAATCGTGATCACGAAAACTTAACTGTTGGTAAAGCTGGCCGTAATCGTTGGGCTGGAAAACGTGGACATGTTCGTGGTACTGTGATGAACCCTGTTGACCATCCACATGGTGGTGGTCATGGTAAAGATCATGGTGGTCGCCATCCTGTAACGCCATGGGGTAAGTCAACAAAAGGTTTGCGTACGAGAAATAACAAGAGAACAGATAAATTTATTGTTAAGTCTCGTAGAGCAAAATAATATTTTTTATGAAAGAGTGAAGTTATGGCAAGATCAATTAAAAAAGGACCTTTCATTGATGAGAGTTTAGAAAAGAAGGTCGCAGAAGCACAAGGTTCAGGTGGTCGTAAGGTGATTAAGACATGGTCGCGACGTTCAACTATTTCACCTGATTTTATTGGTTTAACTTTTGCTGTTCACAATGGAAAAAAGTTTATTCCTGTTTATGTCTCTGAGAATATGGTGGGTCACAAACTAGGCGAGTTTTCTAATACCCGCCAATATGGTCAGCATCCTGGAGGCAGAAAATAAAGATTATTGAGAGTTAAGGAGTTAACGTGGAATTTAAAGCAAAAACACATTACATGAAAGTATCACCCCGCAAGATCGGCCTTGTAGCTGATATGGTGCGAGGCAAGGACGTGCAACGGGCAATTGATACTTTAAAGTTTAGTGACAAAAAATGGTCAAATAATTTTATTAAATTGATCAACTCAGCTGTTAATAATGCATCGGGACAACGTGGTATTAATGTTGATGCCTTGTATGTTAAGACAGTGGAGGTTGGTAAATCAGTGACCTTGAAACGTTTCATGACCCGAGCTCGTGGTAGTGCTTCTCAAATTTTAAAGAGATGCTCTTGCGTGACGGTTGTTTTGGAAGAACGTACTAAATAAGGAGTTTTTAATGGGACAGAAGACACATCCAATAGGATTTAGAGTTGGCATTTCAAAACCTTGGTTATCAAAATGGTTTGCGGGTAAGGATTATGCAACCTGGTTACATGAAGATATAAAGTTTAGACAAATTATTAAGAAGCAACTCTACACTATGGGTGTTTCTCATATTGATATTGAAAGAGCGGCTACAAAGTTAAAAATAACTATTCACACCTCGCGACCCGGTCTTGTGATTGGTAAAAAAGGTAGCGGTATTGATCAATTGAGAAGTGAGCTTCAAAAGAAAACAAAGAATGAAGTTTTTCTTAACATTCAAGAAGTGCGTAAAGCAGAATTAGATGCACAGCTTGTTGCTGAGAACATTGCTTTACAACTTCAAAGACGTGTTGCTTTTAGACGCGCTATGAAAAAAGCTGTTCAAACATCCATGAAATTTGGTGCTAAAGGCATTAAAGTTATGAGTAGTGGACGTTTGGCTGGAGCTGAAATTGCCAGAACAGAATGGTATCGTGAAGGTCAAGTGCCTCTGCATACTTTAAGAGCCAATATTGATTATGGTTTTGCTGAAGCATTAACAACATATGGAATTATTGGTGTTCGTGTATGGCTCTATAAAGGTGACGTCGTAATTAATTAGTATTGAATTTGCTGACAGTTAGTAGCTGACAGCTAAAATTAAAAGGTGATTTTATGTTGATGCCAAAAAAGACAAAGTTCAGAAAGATGCAAAAAGGCCGCATTAAAGGCAAAGCGTGCCGTGGTGTCAATCTGGCGTTTGGTAATGCTGGCTTACAAGTAGTCGAAAGTGGTTTTATTACTGCGAGACAAATTGAAGCTGCCCGTATTGCTTTGTCACGTTCAATAAAACGTGGTGGTAAAGTGTGGATTAGATTTTTCCCTGACAAACCCATGTCTAAAAAGCCTGCTGAAACCCGAATGGGTAGTGGTAAAGGCTCACCAGAATATTGGGTAGCTCCTGTAAGAGCTGGGAAGATTCTTTATGAAATGGAAGGCGTAGATTTTCCGGTGGCTGTGAAAGCTCTCATTGCAGCAGGACATAAACTGCCACTGAAAACGAAAGTCATATTAAGGGAAGAGACATATCGTGAAGTATAGTGAACTAAATAAAAAAACCATAGAGGAACTTGATCAACAAATACGTGAGTTGCGTGAAGACTTGTTCATGTTACATATTAAAAACAAAACAAACCAATTAGAAGATAAAAGTCAGATTGGTAGAACAAGGAAAGATATCGCTCGTATTCTTACAAAAAGAAATGAGCTGCAACAAAAGAACGCTTAAGTGTTTGATTAAGTTAGGTAAGTCAAAGATTTAAGAATAACGGTAAATGTTATGAATAAAAACAAAAAGGTATTTGAAGGCGTTGTGATTGGCAATAAGATGGATAAGACAGTAGTGGTTCAAATCAGCCATCTTGTTAAACATCCTGTTGTGAAAAAATACATAACAGTTAAAAAGAAATATAAAGCTCATGATGAAAAGAATGAGTGTATGATTGGTGACAAAGTGCTTATTCGAGAGACACGACCTATTAGCAAAGAAAAAAGCTGGGTAGTGAGCAAAGTATTGGAGAGCCAAGCATCTTAATTTAATAACTATCAGAGTTGTGTTGTTTTCACTGACTCTGTTACTAAAGGTGTCATGTTATGATTCAAACAAATACAGTATTAAATTCGGCAGATAACTCAGGAGCCAAAAAACTTTATTGTATTAAAGTTCTTGGTGGATCTGGGCGTAGATATGCAACAGTTGGCGACATTATTGTTGTTTCTATTAAGGAAGCTATCCCGAATTCAAAAGTAAAAAAAGGTGATTTGAAAAAAGGTGTTGTTGTTCGCATGAGAAAAGAAGTGAGACGAAAAGATGGAACATATATTCGTTTTGATGAAAACTCATGCGTACTGATTGACCCAAATGGAGAACCTATTGGGACTCGTATTTTCGGCCCTGTGGCGAGAGAATTACGTGCCAAGAAGTTTATGAAGATTATTTCGTTAGCTCCCGAGGTTTTATAATCCTTGCGTTTTAACGGTTGATCAACCTTGTTTATGAATGAGTAAAGTTATGTATTTACAAGAAAAATATAAAAAAGAAATCGCACCTCAACTTAAAGAAAAGTTAGGTATTAAAAACAACATGCTGATTCCCAGCTTAAAAAAGATCGTTGTTAATGCTTCTACAAGTGAAGCTTTGCAAAACAGCAAAATATTGGACACGGTCGCCTCTGAAATAGCTCAAATCACAGGACAGCGTCCTGTGATCACAAAAGCTAAGAAGTCCATTGCGAACTTCAAACTTAGAGAAGGGATGCCTATCGGTGTGTGTGTGACAATGCGTGGTGAAAGAATGTATGAATTCTTTAACCGTTTGGTGAATATTGCTTTACCACGAGTACGCGATTTTAAAGGTATGCCTAGAAAAGGTTTTGATGGTAATGGTAATTATTCTTTAGGCTTAAATGAACAAACAATTTTTCCAGAAATTGTTCCTGAAAAAGTAGATAAATCACGAGGTATGAATATTACCATCGTCACATCATCTGATGATGATACTATGGCTCGTGAACTTTTAACAGCAATGGGTTTTCCCTTTAGGAGTTAATATGGCGAAAAAATCATGCATTGCTAAAGCAAAGCGTAAACCAAAATTTTCAGCTCGTAAAGTCTATCGTTGTCCCTTATGTGGGCGAGATCAGGCTTACATGCGCAAATTTGAAATGTGCCGCCTCTGTTTTAGAAAGAGAGCACTTAATGGTGAATTACCTGGCGTTACTAAAGCTAGCTGGTAAGAAAGGTATTATGTAAAGCGTTTAGTGCTTTTTGTTGCGACTTACGCACAGCGCACAACCCCGCAAAAACGGGGCAAGCGCACCACGCTGAACGAAATTAAGGAAGGTATATTATGGCAACAACAGATCCAATTGCAGATCTATTGACAAGAATTCGAAATGGTATGCATGCCAGGAAAGATACGTGTGAGATCCCGGCATCAAAAACAAAAGAACAGATTGTTAAGATCTTAAAAGAAACAGGCTATATTAATGGTTATGTGAGACAAGAAGAAAAGCCACAAGATCGCCTTATAGTACAATTAAAGTACACAGGTAAATTAAGAAAGCCAGCTATTAACAAAATTAAACGTGTTAGCAAACCTGGCTGTCGTGTTTATCGTGGTTATGATGAAATTAAACCATTACTCGATGGTTATGGTTTTGCCATCATATCAACATCCAAAGGGTTGATGAAAGATGTTGATGCCATGAAGCAAAAAATTGGTGGCGAAGTGTTATGTGAGGTTTGGTAAATATAAAATTGTTTGGATCGGATTTCGATATTCGGAGCTGTTTCGGATTTCGGTATTCGAGTTTCGGATTTAAGGAAGTAGTTATGTCACGAACTGGAAAACAACCAATAACAATCCCTGATAAAGTAAAAGTGAATCTTCAAGATATGCAATTTGTTGCGGAAGGGCCACTTGGAAAAGAAACTATTGTTATTAATTCCTTAGCACAAGTTACTGTTGAAGATAATCAAGTTATTGTTAAAAGAGTTAATGATTCTAAACACGCGCGACAAGTTCATGGCATGACACGTGCCATGCTCAGCAACGCCATTGTAGGTGTTTCTGAAGGCTTTAAACGCAAATTAGAGATTAATGGCGTAGGTTATCGTGCTGATGTAAAAGGAAAAAATTTGGTAATGAGCTTAGGATACTCTCATCCTATTGAAGTAGCTATCCCTGAAGGACTTACAGTAGAGGTTCCTGAAGCAGGAAAAATAGCTGTTACAGGCTCAAACAAAGAGATGGTTGGTCAATTTGCATCACAAATACGTGAATGGAGACAACCTGAGCCTTATAAAGGTAAAGGAATTAAGTATGCAGAAGAAACCATCATAAGAAAAGTTGGTAAAGCTGCTGGAGGCAAATAAAATGTCATACAAAAAATTATCACCAAGACAGAAAAGAAAAATACGCATTAGAAAGAAGATTACAGGAACAACAGAAAGACCACGTCTTTCCGTATTTAGAAGTAATCGTTATCTCTATGCTCAAATTATTGACGATGTGAAACAGGCCACTTTAGTATCTGCCAACACACTGAGTGATGAAAAAGGTGCTAACAAAGAAGCGGCTGCCAAATTAGGCAAGGAACTTGCTGAAAAGGCTACACAACAAAATATTAAGCTAGTGAGCTTTGATCGCAGTGGTTATCAATATCACGGTGTGATTAAGGAACTTGCTGGTGCTGCTCGTAAAGCAGGTTTAGAGTTTTAAATTAGGAGGCATTGTGACTCAAGAAGAGACAAAAAAAGCAACCACAGGTGAAACGCCTGTTACAGAAGAAAAAACTGAAGCCGTTCAATCTACAGAGGTTGTTTCTGAAGAGAAGGAAGTGGCTGTGAAGGTTGCAAAAGAAAATTCTACGAAAACAGCTTCTACGAAAGCAGCCAAATATACAAAAAAAGCTGCTCCCGCAGAATTTGTTTCAGACGAAGATGAAATACGAACAATTGATAGGGTCGTCCATATTAGTCGTGTAGCTAAGGTTGTAAAAGGTGGACGTCGATTTAGTTTTTCTGCTCTTGTTGTTAGTGGTAATGGCCAAGGCGAAGTTGGTTTTGGACTTGGTAAAGCTAATGAAGTGCCCGATGCCATTCGCAAAGGTTCTGAAAAAGCAAGAAGAAGCATGACGACATTTCCTGTTAATGAAAGAACCATTCCACATGATGTGATTGGTCGTTATGGCGCAGGTCGTGTTGTTATGAAAAAAGCAAGCCCTGGTACAGGTGTTATTGCTGGTGGTGCTGTTCGTGCTGTGTTTGAATCATTAGGTGTTCAAGATATTTTGACAAAATGCATTGGCACAAGCAACCCACACAATGTCGTTCGCGCGGCTTTTAATGGTCTTCAGCAGTTGAAAGACACTGAAGGAAGAAAGAATCAAAACGTATAGTAGAGATGCTTTATGGAAAAGAAGATAAAAATAAAATACATTCATAGTCCCATTGGTCGTAAAAAAGATCAAAAAGATACAATAAGATGTTTTGGTTTTACCCGATTAAACCAAGTGAAAGAATTTCCTGATACCCCTTGTATTCGTGGTATGGTGAAGAAAATTCCTCACTTAGTTCAGGTAGTACAATAATTTTGAATGGAAAAGGTGTTTTATGTTGCTTAATCAACTGAAGGCTCCAAAAGGTGCTAGAAAAAACAAAAAAAGAGTAGGGCGTGGTGAATCTTCCGGTTTAGGAAAAACGAGTGGCCGTGGTCATAAAGGACAAAAAGCTCGTTCTGGTGGTTACCATAAAGTTGGTTTTGAAGGTGGTCAAATGCCTTTGAAACGACGTTTGCCCAAACGCGGATTTACTAATATTTTTAGAAAAGAATATGCTGTTATCAACGTATGTGACTTGAATCGTTATAAAGATCAGCCTGAGGTTGATTTGGTTTTAGTTGTTGGTAACAAACAGAAGAAGATCAAAAATTTAGAAGGTCTAAAAATCTTAGGAAATGGCAATATTGATTTTGCTTTGACAGTAAAAGCAAAGAAATTTTCTCAAATTGCCAAAGAAAAGATTGAAAAGGCTGGTGGTAAGGCAATTGTCATCTAAGGTCAGACAAAAAGGAATAATAGGCTTTTTATAAGGAGTTGTTTTGTCAAATCCAATAGTGAACTTAACCAAGATGCCTGATTTGCGACGTCGCTTGGTATATACAGCTGTGATGCTAGCCATTTATAGATTAGGTGTTTTTATTCCCACGCCGGGAATTAATGTTGAAAAACTCAGAACCTTATTTACAGGAACTGGCGATCAACAAACGATCTTTGAAATTATTAATTTGTTTTCTGGTGGTGCTTTAGAGCAATTCTCTATTTTTGCTCTGGGAATTATGCCCTACATTAGCGCGTCAATTATTTTTCAATTGTTAACTGTTTCTCTTCCTGCCTTGAAAAAGTTGCAGGAGGAAGGAGAAGCTGGTCGCAATAAGATTAATCAATGGACTCGTTATGGCACAGTTGGTTTATCTCTACTCCAAGGTTTCTTTATTAGTTATGGTTTATTGAACCAAGGGTATGTGATGGGAACTGTCAGCGCACCTCGTTTCTTGTTCACAACAATGATCAGTTTAGCAGCTGGTACGTGTTTCATCATGTGGTTGGGTGAGCAAATAACAGAGCGTGGTGTTGGTAATGGTATTTCTTTGATCATTTTCTCAGGTATCGTAGCACGTATGCCCGGTGGCTTTCGTGATGCTTGGGTCAATCGAGGAGATTACTTTGGTGTATTTGGCTTTGTCATGCTTCTTGGTTTTCTCTTTTTATTGATTTCAACCATTATCTTTTTTGAGAGATGCCAAAGAAAGGTGCCCATTCATTTTGCCAAACGAATTGTAGGGAACAAGATGTATGGTGGTCAATCATCACATCTGCCTTTAAAAATAAATATGGCAGGCGTGATTCCTCCTATTTTTGCATCATCTATTTTGTTGTTTCCCGCTACGATTGCTAATTTTAGTTCGTCAACAAAGTTTCAAGCCGTAGCTAGTTTTTTCACAACAAATTGGGTTTATGTTACTCTGTATGTCGGTGCGATTATCTTTTTCACTTATTTCTATACAGCAGTGACCTTTAACCCTTCAGATGTGGCTGATAACTTAAAGCGTAATGGTGGTTTTATTCCAGGCATTAGACCCGGGAATCCCACAAGTGATTATTTAGATAATATCTTAACAAGAATCACATTGGGCGGTGCTTTATATTTATCTTTAGTGTGTATTTTGCCACAGTTTTTGATTTCTCAATTTAATATTCCATCAAGCTTAGCTTATACATTTGGTGGAACATCTGTCTTGATTGTTGTTGGGGTCGCGATGGATACTGTCGCTCAATTAGAGTCCCATTTAATCTCAAGAAACTATGATGGTTTCATGGGAGGGGCAAAATCAGGCCGATTTAAAGGAAGAAAGTAATGAATTTAATTTTATTAGGACCTCCAGGAGCTGGAAAAGGAACGCAAGCGCATTGGATTTGTGAAAAATTGGGTATTCCCCAAGTTTCAACAGGAGATATATTGCGAGCGGCTCGTAAGGATCAGACAGAACTTGGCAAACAAGCAGAAACATATATGGTAGCGGGCAAGCTTGTTCCTGATGAGGTTGTTATTGGTATTGTACAAGAAAGATTGAAAGAAACAGATTGTTTAGAAGGTTATGTGCTTGATGGTTTTCCTCGTACAGCAAATCAAGCATTGGCACTTAAAGAAACATTAGCCGCTAATAACACTCAAATAAATGCTGTTATTAGCATCAATGTTCCTGATGATTTATTGGTGACAAGACTTTGTGGTCGTCGTGTTTGTAGTCAGTGTGGCGCTAGTTTTCACATTTCTTTTTCACCAAGCAAAACAGAAGGTGTTTGTGACCAGTGTAGTGGTTCACTGATGCAACGAAAAGATGATACAGAAGAGACAATTAGAGAGCGTCTCAATGTTTATCATGAGCAAACCAAACCCTTAATTAATTTTTATAAAGGGGAGAATGTGTTGCAATCGATTGATGGAACAGGTGAGATCAGTGATGTATGGTCAAGAATTAATAATATTTTAGGCAAATGATGTGATTGTCATAAAGTCTAAAGAAGAAATAAACAAAATGCGACAAGCGGGTAAGATTGTCGCTGATGTTCTTTATAAACTGAATGAGTTAGTAAAGCCTGGTGTAACGACTGAAGAGCTTGATTGTATTGCTCGTGATTACATTGAGTCGCAAGGCGGTGTCCCAACTTTTCTTGGTTATCATGGATTTCCACGTTCATTGTGTACATCCATCAATGAAGAAGTTGTGCATGGTATTCCCAGTCCAAAACGATTGTTAGAAGAGGGGGATATCATCAGTGTTGATTGCGGTGTTACTTTGAATGGTTTTATTGGTGATGCAGCCGTAACGTATCCTGTTGGTTCAATCGATAAAGATGTTGAGCGACTGATTACGGGTACGCAGAAATCATTAGAGCGTGCGATTACAGCTGTTTTAGTGGATAATCGGATAGGTGATATTGGACATGCTGTTCAGTCCGTTGCAAAAGAATATAAACTGGGTGTTGTTCGTGATTTTGTTGGCCACGGTGTTGGTCGTAACATGCATGAAGAACCGCAGGTTCCTAATTTTGGGAAACCAGGAACAGGTCCTCGTTTAAGAGCGGGTATGGTGATTGCTATTGAACCCATGCTGAATTTAGGTTCGCATGAAGTAGAAGTGTTAGATGATAAGTGGACAGTTGTGACAAAAGATCGTAAATGGTCAGCCCACTTTGAGCATACCATAGCAGTGACAGAAGAAGGACCAGAGATATTAACTCGGTATGAATAAATGGTGATGACATGGCAAAAGAAGATGTCATAGAAGTAGAAGGAAAAGTTATTGAACCATTGCCTAACGCAATGTTTCGTGTAGAACTCCCTAATGGGCACAAAATTTTGGCCCATATTTCAGGGAAAATGCGTATGCATTTTATTAAAATTTTGCCTGGTGATAAGGTTAAGGTACAGTTATCTCCTTATGACTTAAATCGTGGACGCATTGTTTTCCGCGATAAGGGCTAAAATTAAAATAGGTTGTTATTATGAAAGTAAGATCTTCAGTAAAAAAAATGTGTGAAAAATGCAACATCATCAAACGTCGAGGTGTTGTACGAATTATTTGTAAGAACCCAAGACACAAACAAAAGCAAGGCTAGTGTAGGGATACAAATTTTTGAATTTCGGATTTCGAATTTGTTTCGGATTTCGGATTTCGATTTTAGGATTTAAGGAGAAAGAGATGCCACGTATTGCTGGTGTAAATATTCCAGGGAATAAAAAACTGCCCTATGCGTTACAATACATTTATGGTATTGGAAAAACATTTGCTTTGGAAATTGTTGAAAAAACAGGGATTAATCCTGAAACCAGAGCTGATGACCTAAATGATGATGAAATGGCAAAGATTCGTTATCTCTTAGAAAATGACTACACGGTTGAAGGTGAACTGCGTCGTGATATCACAATGAATATAAGACGATTGATGGAAATCGGATCTTATCGTGGTATACGTCATCGTAAAGGGTTGCCCGTTAACGGTCAGCGCACAAAAACGAATGCGCGTACACGTAAAGGCCCAAGAAAGACAGTGGCTGGTAAGAAAAAGGCACCTACATCCAAGTAATAATTAAGCCAAGGAGTAAAAATGGCAACGACCACGGAAACTACAAAAAAAACGACTAAGCCCAAAGGTAAAGCAGCGGCCGGTAAGAGAAAGAAAAAAGTAAAAAAGAATGTATCAGAAGGTATTGTACATATCCATGCAACATTCAATAACACCATAATAACAGTAACTGATAAAATTGGTGATGTTATTTGTTGGTCAAGCGCTGGAAATATGGGCTTTAAAGGGTCTAAAAAATCAACCCCCTTTGCCGCTCAACTTGCTTCAGAAGAAGTGGCTAAGCGTGCACAAGAAAATGGTGTTAGATCAGTTGTTGTGTATGTAAAAGGACCTGGTGCAGGACGTGAAACTGCTTTGAAAGCTTTAGGACATGCAGGTTTGAGAGTGCAACGCATTCAAGATGTGACTCCCATACCTCATAATGGTTGTCGACCACCAAAGAAGAGAAGAGTTTAATGAAAGAAGAAAGCTGAAAGCTGAAAGGTGAAAGGTGAAAGGGAATGCTTCCTTTGACCTTTGAGCCTTGAGCTATCAGCTAGAAGATTATGGCACGATATAATGATGCAGTATGCAAGAAATGCCGACGAGAAGGCATGAAGCTGTTTATTAAAGGTGAACGTTGTTATTCTGAGAAATGCGCGATTGAACGTCGTGAATATCCACCAGGGCAACACGGTCAAGGTAGACGAAAGTTTTCAGAATATGGCTCACAGCTTCGTGAAAAACAAAAAATCAAACGTATCTATGGTGTTCTCGAAAAACAATTTCGTAAGATTTTCTGGGAAGCTGATAGACGAAAAGGTGTTACAGGTGACAACCTGATTCAACTTTTAGAAGCCCGTTTAGACAACATGGTTTATCGTCTAGGATTCGCTAACTCTCGTACAGAAGCCAGATTACTTATTGGTCAAAGACATTTCATGGTAAATGGAAAAACAGTGACTATTCCATCGTACATTACAAAAGCTGGCGATGAAATTGTTGTGAGAGAAAAAAGTAAAAAAATGACACGTATTGAAGAGTCTTTAAAAGCTGTTCAAAGACGTGGCGTTCCTGAATGGCTTGATCTTGATGAGACAAAATATTTGGGTAAAGTTAAGATGCTTCCACAACGTGTACAAATTACAATGCCCATGAATGAACAATTAGTAGTTGAACTATATTCTAAATAGGTAATGGGGTATAGGTTACAGGTTCCGGGAAATTTTTTCTGTCTGTTACCAGTTACCCACAAATAAAGGTGAGGATATAATATGAGTATTCCCATATATAAAAATTGGAGAAGTCTAATTCGGCCTAAGTTTATTGAAGTAGATAAAGACTCTCGTACAGATAGCTATGCTAAGTTTATTGCAAAGCCTCTTGAGAGAGGTTTTGGTTTAACTCTAGGCAATGCTTTGCGTCGTATTTTACTCAGCTCACTCCAAGGTGCTTCGATTACAGCTATAAAAATAGAGGGTGTGCAACATGAGTTTTCAACTGTGCCAGGTGTAAAAGAAGATGTTGTGAACATTATTCTTAATCTTAAAAAGGTTAAGTTGAAATTACTTGATTCTGAATTTGCAAAAGTACGTTTGCATATCACGGAATCTGGTATTGTGACAGCTGGTGATATTGATACAGGTGGTCAAGTTGAAATTTTGAATCCTGATCAAATAATCATGACCCTTTCAGAAGATGCCAAAATTGATATGGAAATCGATGTTGAAATGGGTAAAGGCTATGTGTTGTCAGAAGAGAATAAAAAAGAAGACGCGCCTTTAGGAACGATCTTTATTGATTCTCATTTCGCTCCTGTCTCAAAAGCTAATTACACAGTAACTAACGCTCGTGTGGGACAAGTAACGGATTATGATAGACTGAATTTAGAAGTTTGGACTAACGGTTCTTTAACACCAGAAGATGCGGTAGCTTTTGCTGCTAAAATTCTAAAGGATCAGGTTCAGGTTTTTGTTAATTTTGATGAATATGAAGAACCAGAAGAAGAAGTTGTTATTGAACATGATAACAGTTTCAATGAGAATTTGAATCGTCGTGTTGATGAGTTAGAACTCTCCGTTCGTTCAGCGAATTGCCTTCAAAATGCTAATATTAGACATATTGGCGAATTGGTTCAAAAAACTGAAATGGAAATGCTTCGCACAAAGAATTTTGGCCGTAAATCACTCAATGAGATTAAAGAAATTCTCACAGAGATGGGACTTGGTTTAGGTATGAAAATTGGAGAAGCGTGGAGACCTCCTGAAGGACCACAAGTTGTGCGAAAAGTTGAAGAAGAATTAGAATACTAGATAGCTATTAGTAATCAGTAATCAGCTATCAGTATAATACTGAAGTCTGACGTCTGAAAGCTTAAGGATGAGGTAAATATGAGACACCAAGTTGCTGGAAGAAAACTAGGTAAAAAAACAGCACATAGATTAGCCATGTTGCGTAATATGTCTACTTCCTTGATTAAGCATGGTCGTATTAAAACGACATTGCCAAAAGCCAAGGAACTTAGAAAAGTGGCTGATAAATTAATTACTCTAGGAAAAGCAAATACATTGCATGCGCGTCGTCAGGCTTTTGATTTTTTGCGCAGTAGGGATGCCGTACAAAAGCTTTTTGCTGAAATAGCCCCTGCTTTTACAAAAAGAATGGGTGGTTACACACGCATTTATCACATGGGTTCACGAGCTGGTGATGCTGCCAAAATGGCTATCATTGAGTATCTAGCAGAAGATATTCTTACAGCTAAAGTAGACGGCACTGTTACTGAAGACACAGCAAAAAAGAAAAAAACAGATAAGAAAAAAGTAACTAAGAAAGCCAAAGCTGAAACAAAAGCGCCAAAGAAGGAAGCAAAAACAGAAAAGAAAACAACAGTGAAGAAAGCTCCTGCTAAAGAAAAGGTTACTGAGAAAAAAGCTAAGGCAACAACTAAAAAACCAGCTGAAAAGAAAGCGGCAACGAAAAAGCCCGCTGCTAAAAAGACAAAGTAGTTTTCTGATAAAATAAAATTATAACATGAACCCGGTATTACTAAGTGATACCGGGTTTTTTATTGCGTCAAGCGTTCATCGTCTATCGTCTAGCGTTAGAGAAACAAATACGCTAGATTCCGCAAACGGGGCAGGCGACAGACGCTAGACGACAGACCCCGCAAACGGGGCAGGCGACAAACGCTCTAAGAAGTTTGCTTATGCACAATAATTTTCTGATTTACAAATGTATAGAAAAGTAGGTGTTTGATACGATAGTTAAATATCACAAATCCCATAAGAAGCGAGATAAGACAGCTGCCAAAATACCCATAACCATACCAAGAAAATCCTAGATAAATAGAAAGACGTGCAAAAACAATATTAGTGACGGCAAAGATAATAGACATAATCAGGGCATCTGTTCTAAAATCAAAGTACAAAATGATAATTAAGAGTGTCTGTAGCAAGGCTTGGAGAAACGTTGCTAAAATGGCAATTTGAAAAACACCTAAGTTAACGGCAGACATGCTGAGATAGTCATAAATAACTGGCGAGAGTCCTAAGCCAACCATAGTGATAGTGCCTTGGAGGACAAGGAGACGTCCCAAACTTAATTGAAGATCTTTAATGATGTTTTTCCGGCGTTCTTCAATGGCAAAATAGGGGTGTTTGTTTAATATAGAAAGAAAATATTTCTGATAATGTATGTAAAAACTTGTTTCAATGCGTACCGTAAACATAGCCAAAGAGGGAACAATAAAGAGGTAGGCCAAAAAGACTGGTGTGTCATAAACATAGGATGCATGCAGAAAGTTGTGAACCTTTTCATTCGTTTCCGGGGTAAACCAGAAGACAAATTTATCACCCCAGACACCAATATTATAGAAGGTTGCAATAAAGGCCAGAGAGGCAAAGCGTTTAAAGTATGATATAAAATACCATTCAACACGCATTCGATAGTCAAATTCTGTGAATATCTGGAGAACAAGTAAAATGACTAATACAACTTGGCCCATCGTAAATCCTGAAATAAGTCCCATGAGACCGTAGTCAGAGCAAAGAAAACGGCCTGCCAACACACTAATGCTGGCACCAATGAGAAAAGAAATAAACAATCGGTGGAATTCCTTTGCTGCTGACAGCACAATCATGGCAATCCAAAGAATGCCGATATTGACAAAGAGGACAATAGCCATGATTTCTGTTCCAAAATCAAGATCAAGGTACAGAATGCCTACAAACCCAATAATAGCGTGTAGGATCATAGAGAGTATGGTCATACCAACAAAAGAGGGCACAAGGGCCTTGTAGTCCTTGAGGAATATCTTATCTGCCATGTAGCGTGTGATAATCATTTGCGCTGGAGACGAGGTAACAAGTGATACACCATAAATGTAAACGACGAGTGTGCGAAAAATCATGACATCTAATGAACTTACGCGATCATTTGCTACCCAACTGAGTAAGGCGATAGAAAAAATCGTACATAAAAGAGGGCCTGCAGAAACCATAGCAGCATAGGCATAGCCTTCTAAGAGGTTTGTATAAGAGTTTTTCGAGAGGATTTTTTCTAATCTAAATCCAATTCCAGCCATAAATCGGTTTCCGTTTTCCGTTATCCGTTATCCGTTTTCCGTTGTCTCTTTTGGTTTTCTGTTTACGGGAACCGGACAACGGTCAACGAGCAACTAAATATATTCCTCATACAACGTTCTATACGATACAATCATATCTCTAAAATTATATGATGTTCGTGTTCGTTCCAGACCTGCTTTTGCCATTTTTTGATAGAGTTCTTCATCTGAAAGAATTTTAACGACAGCGTCAGCTGTTTTTTCAGGAGAATGGAACTCCGTGATAATACCACTTTCTCCGAGCATTCTATCATCAGCATCTTTTCCTTCAAGAAGCTCGCGACACGAGCCAACATCTGTTGCCACAATGGGAATGCCACAAGCATTGCCTTCAAGAATAACCAATGGTTGGGCTTCACTGATGCTTGTTAATACGAGCAGATCAATATTTTTTAAATAGTTTCGGATGTCTACGTGGCCTGTAAAAATAACATGATTACTGAGACCCATGGTTTTAATGAGTAAGCTACACTCTTGATAATATTGTGATTCCTCGTCTTGGGGACCTAAAATGAGAATTCTAATATCCTCTATTCTTTGTGAAATAATTTTACAGGCTTTGATGAAGGTTTTAACATCTTTAATAGGCACAACGCGGCCAATAAAGGCTATCGTGTTTCTTTTCTTTTTTTCAGGACGACTATTGGCAATGTCTTCATACATTTTTACGTCAACGCCGTTGGGAATAATGGAAATTTTATGTGCTTCTGCACCGTCCTCAATTTCAGAGATCTTATTTCCGTTGTAGAGTGTGGTGATTTCATCAGCAAACATGTACGTGATTTTGCTCATGACCTCAAAGTAATGCATCCACCAATCTTTAAAAAAACCAAACTCTGATATTGCTTTAATGTATTCTGTTTCTTTTTCGTAAAGCCAGCTTGCTTGCGCAATTTCTATGCGTCTTTCTTTAGTATAAATACCATGCTCTGTAGCGATCATATTGCTGTTGAACTTTATTTTAGCAAGACTCGCCATGATGCCAGCATATCCAGTAGAAATTGTATGATAGAGAGGTGCTGGTGGAATTTCAGCTTTAATGAGTTGCATGATAGGCAGAAAAGTAAATCGATAATTCCAAAAGAAGTCGAGAAACGAAACGCTAGGATCACCTTCTTCATAGAGTTTTCGTGTGGCTTTCCAAAAATCTCGTGAATAAAAGGAGTAAGTCATATTGAGCTTTTGTCGTTCTTTCAGGCGTTCTAAAAGGAATAGCTCAATGCTAGATTTGTCTTGGAGTTCTATGCCTTGAAGAAAGAGCCTAAAGAAATCGAAAATTTTAGGTGTTTTCTTGTAATGGCGTTCTTGAAAATGAAAATCGTGTAAATATATATGACAAATACTTTCTACATTAGTGGGAACATTATAACGTTCAATTTTTGTATCATTAGGTGTGGGCATAATGGAGATAAGCGAAAACTTTATTTCAGGCATGGCTGTAATCAACTGATGAACCCACGTGGACACGCCACCACGGACATAGGGATATGTTCCTTCGAGCACGAGACAAACATCACTCATAAAACCCCCTCTTCCACAAAAGATTTAGCCAGGCTCTTGGCAATTTCGCCAGACCTAAGCCCCTGGTTTTCCTCAGCAATTTTCACCAAATCATGAATGATGCTCAAGTCCTTAATAGGAATAAGCAGTTCAATAACTAAACTGCGGACACGATCATCATCAACACGCAAAAGGGCAATGAGTTGTTTTTGAAGTTGTTTCACGCGGGTCAGTGATGATTTCTTGAGTATGAGAGCCAAAACAGTTCTTTGCCATCCTAGTGATTGTGATGCCAATGTTGTTGTAAATTGTTGTGCGACCTCAGTTTTTGTGAAGAATATACGGTACACGTTATCGGCAATGACTTTATGTTCGTTGGCATCTGTGATGTTTGTGTACTTCTCAAAAAGAATAAGACTTAAATTATGATAAAATGAAATATCTAATGTTATAGGGATGTACCTAATGATATCCTCTGTTTTGCTGAAATCACAATTCCTAATAAAATTAAAAAGAATATCAGAGTAGTGTTCACAATAATAAGAAAAATTATTTTGAATAACTTCGAGTTCTGAGGTTGTTTGAGATTTTTTATAACAGGAGATAAGAAAATAGAGTGTTTCTTGTGATGGGGCAAATTCAAGCACTTGTAGGGCAAGATAGCGAACATTAATATTGGTTTCTTTTTCTAGAATTCTCATGATTGTATCCAAAAGCTCGTCTGGGGCGAGTCCGAGGCCACGACGTCTGATGAGATACTTTAGGATAATTTGTTTCTGTGTTGGTGAAAACGCTTCATGGCTGACCGTTTCAAGAATTTTCGATTTGTCATTAATGCGCCACATTTTTGTGAGTGCCATGGCTGCTGCATAAGCACTTGATAAGCCTTCTTTCAATAATAGGTACACAGTATCATTATCTTCTTGGCGCCACGTTTTACTTAAAGCTACGAGAGCATTGTAAGAACTGGAAGGATCTTTGAAAATAAACTGTGTAATGACCTCGAGATCTTGATGATCAGCGATATGGCCAAGGGCTTGTAAACAGGCTTGTATAATGGTTTGATCCTTGCTTTTTAACAGCATTTTTCGGAGATATATTTTATGGGCATCATCATCAGATCCAAATTTGCCCAGTCTGAATATTATTTCAGCTTTAATGTGTTTGTCTGAAGTGTTGCGTAACTTAAAAAGATCATCATGCTTAAGAACGGATTGTAAGCGATCGAGAGATCGAGAGGCAATAAGCCTCGCTTTTTGATCTTTATCTTGTGTGATAATCTTGAGTAAAGGTTTAATGAGTTTGGCACTGGGGATGAGACCAGATATTTTGATGAGTTCATAGCGTGTTTCGACATCCTCCTCTTTTCTTATAACCTTTAGGAAATGACGAACAGCTTTTTTTGGTCGTCTGAGAGATATTGCGTGCGCGGCCTCTAGTTTAATCTTTTTATCTTTACTGTACATGAGTTTGGTGAATGTTTTCCAGGGAACTTGATAAATCCATTGAGAAAGGACTTCCACAGCCTTTAGGATAAGAGTTGGGTCTTTGGCCTTAAGGGCTTTGCTAATTGTTTTGGCGCTAAAGGGATCATTGATGCGTCCAAAAGCTTTTATGATTTCTTGGCAAATTGGTTCGTCATCAATAGAAAATATTTCATTAAGGAAGGGTATGGCGAGTGGATCACCTAAGATTCCCAGAAGCTCAATAGCTGTAACCAGGACGTTAGTGTCAGGACTTGCTAATTGATTGATGAAGAAATTTGCCTTCTCCGTTTTATGTGACCAGCTCAAAATACGTTTGATTTCAAATTTAATGGCTTTTTCTTCAATGAAGTAGATAAGGAAGATTTTAGCTAAGTCTAAATCAGCATATTGATCATTCAGAGATTGGCATTGGTATATTTTTTCTCCAATAGTGAGTTCGGAAAATTCTTTTTCAAAGGCGACCAGTTGTTCCAAAGATGATGTTTCCGAGAGGATAATATGTTTTATGTGTTTTTTCATTTAATTTAGCCAGTATTTCATGATATTTTTATTCAGTCCTTTTAACCCTTTTTGTTCTGCAAGTGCTATAAGCTCTTTTAATTCAGTGTATTTTCTTTCTTCAAGAAGCAGAGCCCATTGAAGTTCATGATATTGGGGTACTTTGTCATTGTTTTGTATACAGCGATTGATGCATTCCTCGGCCTTCTCAAATTTTTTAAGAGAAAAATAGGTTTTAGCTCTTATGAAGGTGAGATCAGAGGTTTCCTGTATGTTATCAATTATTTTGATAATTTCCTCATAGTAATAAGATGCGGAGACTTTATCGAGCAGGTTACTTGTGGCATAGGCCAGAAATACATTTACAAGTTCTTCCCCTAGTTTTTGGTCATGCGGATCTTGTTCAACTTTTAAGGTTAGCGTTTTGATCTGTCTGGCAAAATCATCTTCAATCTTCCCTAAAATCCCAGCGGCAAGTAAACGAATTTCAATTTCTTTATCCATGAGGGCCAGCATAAGACCATTGATCGCTTTTCTGCTTTCAATGCCTCCTAAAAGCTTTACAGCACTTTTCTTTAAAGATGTTTCACTGCTTTTGAAAATATCAACAAAAGGAGCAATGTCAGCACGGTCCATGACCTCAATTTGACGTGATCGATTGAGAATCTGCTCATAAACTTTGGCATCAGGAACATTTATGACATCTTCCACTATGGGGGGTGGTCGCGAATCACTTAGCGCTTGAGCCATATAGATAATTATGGAACTGTAAATACCAAAGACAGGCATTGTGAGACATATCGTTGTGGCATAAACAAGCCATAAGTTGTGATTCTTTTTTCTGTATGCATGTTCATAGGTTAGAAAGAAAAAGCCCGTGATACAGACTAAAGAGCTTACGGCATGGTAATACAGGGCATCTTTCAGGGTCACAAAATTATTGTGAAAGAGGATGTCAATCACAGGGATCGTGAGCGCGATAGAAACAAGAAAGAGGAAATATGCTATTATTTTGCGTGCCATACTAAAAACCTAATGCTGACAACATGTCATGGGGTCCTTCCATTGTATTTGGGTTATAGGGAACAACAATAACAGAGTCCTCAAATATTTGATTTGTTAGGACTTGATCGAGTTTATATTCTTTTATTTTATCAATAATTTTAGTTTTAATACTTTCTGCTTGTGGGCCTGATGTGCACGAGAGCAATAGTGTAAAAGGTGTTTTGTCGTTGGGCGAATTTGCTAAGATATCAAACTCTCTGAGCTGGTAGTTAATGAGAGAAACAAGCGATGCTATGATGGCCTGCTTTTTATCATCTGGCAGTGTCATGAGTTTTGGCCAGTTAAAACCCACAAGAGAGAGAGGGAGCATATATAGTTTTGATCGCTTATATTCTTCTTCAAGGCGTGCTGATAAATAGTGATATTTATACAAGCCTTCTATGTCGCCTGTAATTTGCAGATCTTTAATATCTTGAAACGCATGAGCTGTATTCAGTGATGAGGCTGCTAAACCACAAATAATACGAGCTGTTTGAATCGTTGAGTCCGTTAGTTTGATGAGAGGTATTTTCTCAATGCTGGCAACACCATATACTTTGTTATCCATGCCAATAAGAGGAATTGCCAAAACAGTATCTCCTAAAACATCTGTTTCTAATTGATCAGCTGTTTTCTTTTTAAACAGAATATCTTTGAGTGAATATACTTGTGCTTTTTTTGCCGCTAGACCAATCAGCCCCTTGCCTATGCGATAGCTTTCAGGTCGTTTATAGTAATCTTTCCAACCCATTGATTGATAAAGCTTAAGATCCTGGTCAGTGTTTGTGTAATAGGAGCATTCCTCTGCATGAAGATATTTTTGAAAACATTCTAAAAGACCAGTGTAGACAACGTTCGGATCACGTGAATTAAGTTTTTCAATAATGTCATTAAGTGTGGTGATTGTTTCTTGGGATGTGGCCACATCAACCGAGAGATCTTTATGGGCTTCTTTGATGATCTTGTTTTCTGTCATGAGGTTATTGTTCAGATTTTCCAGTTCCTCAACACGGGCTGTAAGAAAATCTTCTCTCAGAATAAAGGTGGTTTTAATTTCACCTATAAGAAAACCAATGAGAAAGAAGAGAAAAGGAAATCGTAAGATCCAAACATTGTCATAGAAATAATCTAGACCTTGCGTGATGAAAAGATATACAAGAAAGGTAAGAGCCGCAAGGATGCTGGCTAATAAAGCGCCGCCGCGGCCGTAGCGAGCGGCTATACCAATGACGATAATCCAATACGGGTGAGGGGTGATGTCAACAAAGGCAGGATGCTCTGGAAAGAGAAAAACATTGAATAGAATGAGGCCTAACAATCCTACAAAGGTTTCAAAATAGAAAAATCGAGTGCGTTTTATTTTAACAAGTCGTTCGTACATAAGTTTATGAGGTGATGATTTCTCTCACCTTTTCCAATAAGCGATAAGGTTCAAATGGTTTTGAAGCGATATAGGCTTTTAAGTTATTTAAAAAATCTATTTCATCATTCACGAGTTGCCGACTGCTCAAAACCAATACAGGAAGTTTTTCTAATTTATCTTCTTTCCGAATAGCTTCTAAAAGCTGAAACCCATTGAGCTTTGGCATCATGAGATCAATGATGACCATGGCATAATCTTGGTTTAAGAGTTCTGCGACGGCTAGAGACGAGTCATCGAGGGTTTTGACCTCAAAACCACCATTAGTGAGCAAAAACTCAATAACATAACTGATGTCTGGTTCATCATCAACATGAAGGATTTTTTTAACTATTTCTGACATAATTACTACCTCTAAAAACGATAAAGTGTTTGTACAAAAAATTCTTGGTATTGACCTGATGTCAATTGAAGGCTTTCATTAGCAAATCCGTAGTAGCCTAAAATCTCAAATTTCTTTGAGACAATGTATCTATTTGTGAAACTAAAACCATAAAGATCTAAACCAAAAATCGATAAATTTCTTAAATGATCATGGCCGACGTAAGCCCTGGCTTCTGTGCGCCATTTATCAGTCCAGTCATGATAAAGTTCAATAGAAAACTCATTGCGCGCAGATTCTTCAATAAGAGGGATGAGATGACTGTACTCATTAATCTCATGAAACTTTTGGTAAGTAAAATCATAACCAAATCTTATTTCAGGCTTTCTGTTAACGATGAGATCAGCACTCAAACGGACAACGTCTTCACGGCCAAAAAGATCTCCCATATCTGTATCTGTTTTGTTTGAATCAACAGCATACCAATTGCTTGTGTACTGTGCGCTGACAAAAGCCTTGGTTGCTATGGCTTTTTCATAGGTTATCTGAAAGCCACTTTTGTTCGTATCAAAGTAAACAACTGAAGCAGGAAGGGTGAGGCGTTCGGTAACAAATAGATCAACATTAAATCGACCAAGCTTTGGATGCTCCCAGTTGCCAATAAGGTGTCCTGATAGCGTGTACTGTGCATCGACGATTTTATGTGTCGCGATGGCAGTGAGATCAAAGAGGGGGTTAGGACGGAAATTAGCGGTTGTTTTAACGGTGTTAGCATAAATAGCAAAATCAGAATCAAAGTTTACTACGTTTGCTTTGTCGAGATTAAGGCCATATTCAAATTCAAACCACCAGGCATTACTGAGAGGATGGTGATAGAGGAAATAGGGTTCAACACTATCATCATTTCCCATACGTACCCAACGCACACCCGCAGCCAGATAAGGGTGTGTGAGCTTGAAAATATCATCATGTGTTTTTTGAAGCTCTGTATTCTCAGGGTAGTGATCGCGTAATTCTTCAAAAAGTGGCAGTGCTGAAAAATACTCTTTCATTGTGCTGTATAAATAGGCGAGCTCTGTTTTTACCGATAGATCAAGGGGGGTTTGTTTGAGTAATTTCTTGAGAATCTTTTCTGCCTTATAATATTCAAAGCGTAGATTGTGGATACGCGCCTTTGATTTGAGTAAGGCATAATTATCTGGGTATTCTTTTAAATAACGTTTAACAAGGCTATAGGCTTTTTCCGCTCTGTTTACATCAGCTAATGTGTCAATATAAGCTGTCATGAGTTCTATGCTTTTTGGATCTTTTTTGAGTAACGTCATAAAGAGCTGATCTGCCTTATCATGTTGATCTAGGAGTGTAAGTATGCGTGCTTTAGTTGTGAGGATTAAGAAGTCTGTTTCCTGATCAGAGATCAGGGTAAGGGCTTTATTGTAGTATGATTGTGAGATGGCTTTTCTGTTTTGTGATCTGTAGAGTTCTGCCAGACGATAGTGAGGGTAATAATCTTTTGGTCGTTTTGTGGCATAGATTTGCATGTATTTTTCAGCTTTTAGAGTACGGTTTTGTGTAAAGTAAATATCACCTAGATATTTTAAAATATCGGGATCTGAAGCATTATTTTCTTCAAGATAGGTGAAAACTTTTAGCGCTTTTTCAAGTTTGTTAATCCAGAAATATCGTTCTCCCAACATTTTCAACAAGGAATAATTTTTTGATTGCCAAGCTGTGCTGGCCAAAAGATCATTGGCTTTATCTTCCTTTCCGTCTCGATCATACATTTCAACCATCAGAAGAACATATTCTTGATTGTGCGGATATTTGTGAATCAGTTTTGTGAGTACATTATAAGCTGTATGATAGGCTTTAATATCAAGGAGCATCCATAAAAGTTTTTTATTGTTGTCTTCATTTTCTGGATCTTTTTTAAAACGCGCTAGGTAAATAGGAATGAGTTTATCTTTTACATTGTTCCATTCATATAGTTGAACAAGCGTTTGATAAAAATAATCGTTTTCATCTGTCGTTTTCACATGTTTTTCGAGAAAAGCTATGGCCATCTTTTGTTGGTTTGTGCTGATCATCCACTCGACATACGATTTTTTGAGGTCACCTTTAGACGCATAAGTTTTCACCCATTTTTCATACCAATTATTAGCTTCAATAAACTTTTTGTTATTGGTTTCAAAACCGATCAGTCTTTGCCAATGTTTTGGGTTGTCAGCATAGTGCGTGATATTTTTTATGAGATATTTATGCGCTTTCTCTAGTTTATTTGAAAAACTAGCCAAGACAAGTAAACGATCTAGGGCAAATTCCTCTTCACTATTATTATCAAGAATGTTTTCTAAGAGAGTCATTGTTGCCCAAAGGTCTCCTGTCTTTTCATGGAGGCTAATCAAGTCATTTGTGATTTGTTGATTCCCTTCGCTAGGATCTGTGATCTTTTGCCAGTTAAGAATAGCAATGGCCTCTTTGTATTCTTGATCAAGCAAGTAAAAGGCATAGAGCTTATTTAAAATTTGTTTTCCAGCATTGTCTTTAAAATAAATGTCTTTTTTGATTCTGTATTTGTACCATTTTCTGTAGATTTCTTTTTCTTTCTCTGGCTGTTCGGTCCAGGAATAAAAACGAGCGGCTTCGACAAAATAACTTTCTTTTTCTTTTTTGTTAATGAGCTTATCAAAGAATTGACCAGCCTTAATGTGATCACCAACATTTTCAAAACTTTTTGCTAGGTATTGAATAGCGCGATAGTTGTTTGGATTTTTTTCGTAAAGTTCTGAAAAGGCTTCAATGGCTTTGTCAGAATCTTTGCTTTGATAATACATCCAACCCTTTCGCATTTTTGTTGGATGTAAAATGAGAGCTACAAAAAGTACAAGACAGGTAAAGAGGAGAAGTTGCCACCATTTAATTCCCATAGATGCTAATATATATTAATGTTACTTCAATGATGTGTGACGAAAGATGTTTTCTTAATCATGTTAATGAGATGTGGTAACTCAAGAAGCTTACTTATATTGTAACACTAATAGGGACCCATACAAAGGAATTTTGTGGAAGAATTTTAAAAAAGGTTAGTGATTTCATGTTGTTAGATTTGACGGTTTCCGTCATGTCTTTGACGGTAATGTGATGTTTTTGCTGGGTGCCCATGTTGGCAAATTGAAGGCTAATTGTATTCATGACTTTGATTTTAAAAGAAATTTTATTTGTTGTGATCTGCCAATCTTTTATGATTCCATTAGCTTTCTCGAGATAGGGTTGGGATTGTTTTTCGTTGGTTAATACAATTTCAGATTGTTTGCCATTATCAAGGTGCACGTAGAGCGATCCTTGATAGGGGAAATACCCCATAACACCTTTTGATTTTATAAGATTCACATGGCCTGTAACGTTATCGAGGCGCATTGTTCTCAAAGCCTCATTGTCTTTTATGAGCCAATGTTGGTCATCTAATTTATTTATTTTTGTTGATAAAAAACCTGCTGCAACGGCAAGATATTCTGTGACAAAAACGGGTGCTATCTCTTGCTTCATGACCCAATCATATACTTCTTTTAAGGCTTTAATTGATTCTTTATATTCCATGCTATTGAAATGGTAATAAACATCTATGGGACGTACGCGCATGGGGGTTTCTGTGCGTTCAAAGGTTTGGATAACATTATGAAAACCATATAAAGGGCCTTCCCAGGCATTAGTATATATGTTTTCATTGCTGTTTGAGGCATAAAATTGCTTTAGGTCACTAACTTGTCTGTACAAGGGGGCAATATAAGTATAGCTTGGGTATTTTGTATCAAAACGTGTGTCTCCGCCATTGATGTTATAGAGGCCCAGATCATGGGCTTTTTTGAGAGCCTCATAGTCTGGTTTGCAATCACCTGTCCAAAAAAATGTTTTTACTTTTTTGTTTTCAGGGGCCAACTCTTTGTTCATGAACTGAACAGCTTCAGTGATTTCATTATCAGGGCTATAGGAATAACCAGGAACTTTATAGGCCATTTTGCGACCCTCTTTTTCCCAGATTAAGGGATGTGACCAGCCATGGCTTGCTAGTTCAACATTTGGGAGCGCAAAGATTTTTTTAAAAATACTTTTAATGATTTCTTGGCTATCTTTATCCGCCAAAAAAATATCGGCTAAAACAGCAGAAATAGAAAAAGGAATATTATATTTTGTTAGGAATTTTGAATAGAGGAGATCACCAGGAAAAGTCGTTTCATAAGCACGACTATAATTACGCACACCATCTCCATCAATATGTGTATAAAAGATGCGCATGCCATTGATTGTAGATACATCGGGTTTTGGGAAATCTGCATCAAGTGCTTTGGCCAAAAACTTGAAAGGATTAATACGCCAACGAGATTGATAATCAATCGGGTTGAGATAATGGGTGTATTCTGACGCGACATAACCGCCTTTGCTGTGTATAAAAATAGCATCAAAGATCATGTCTTCTTTGTCTTTTCTTTTTAGTTGTAAGAAGATTTCTGCGTTTTCATCGAGAACCCTAATTTTTGTAAAATTTGTTAAATCATTTTTAAGTTGTCTTTCAAACTCAACAATTTCCGAGTCTTTTTTTACAACGTCAATTAAGAGAGGGCTATTAATATATTCATCTTCATTATAAGATGCTTGGAATGCTGTGAAAAAGGGGGCAATCTCTGTTTTTGTTAAAACCTTAAGATCCTCATCTAAGTGAAAACCAAATTCATCAAAAACAAGAAGTTTTTTACCGTTCGTAATTTGTCTTGTAATCCACGTCACATAGTCACGGGCATTTTTCATTTTATTATCACTAAACCAGGTGACAATGGCAGCATACTTTTCCATTTCCTTATCTGAAGGGAGTTTGTCCGAGAGGGTATAATAGGAAACTTTAAATCCAAGGTGTTCTAAGGGAAATTGGAGATAGGAAGAGATGACGTTATCAGCATTTTGTGTGCTTTCAGAGGGGTCAATAATAGCTAATATATTTCTGTTAACAGATTGTGCAAAACTGAAAGTACAATAGAATAAACAAAAGATAGCAAAAAAAGTAAAGGCACATTTTTTCATGAGTGAATGACTAACATTAAATTTATTGTTGTTCAATTTCTTATGACATTAGGGATGGTAAAAGATTTTAGTGAGGTGAATGTCTGAAATATAGGGAATAAACCCGTCATTTTTAGCTTGTTCTGTGACTTTCTTCATGCCTTTTATGTCAGATGCTTTAAGGTATTCGAGAGGCAAGACGGGTTTTTTATGTTTCATGTAGAATGCCTTGAGAGGTGTTTTGCGATTTTGGGTCCATGATTTTTTAGCAAGTTGGTATTTATTTATTTTAAAGTTGTATGTTGTATAAACATCCTCAACAACAAGGGCGTCAATGTGTTTTCCAATTTGGTCTAAAATAAATAATCCGTTGTTCATGACCATAATAAGTTTTGGGTATTTTTTTCGGATTTTATTGATGAGTTGAATGGCTCCTGCTATGCTGCCACGCATTTTTTTGTCCTCTTCAAGATATTGAGCGGTGTCAATGGTATCAATAAAAATACCATCAAAACCTTTTGCTATTGTTTCAGGAATGACTTTGTTCAAGATAATAGTATGCCATTTTTCATGTCCTATTTGAACACGAATAGCATCAGGCCAACGGGGGTTTTTATCGACAAGAAGTTTTCGCATTTTTGTTTCTTTGTAGTGTGCATCATGTATATTGACTTCTCCAAAAGAAACATAGCCCACAGTTTTTCCCCCGTGTTTTTTTATCGTATTCAAATCAGGATGTTTATTACGATCAAGGATGTAGAGATCGTAATTATAAGTAAATGATGGCGGGAAAGTGTCTTTGTAAAAACATAACCAGGAATTCAAATTGTTTAATGAATGAGCTGCTATAACTGTTTGGGGTAGGATAAAAGTCAAAAGGGTGCAGATGAAGAGAAATCTTTTCACTAAGTGAGATATGATCGAATTTTGTCTAAGAGCTCTTTGGTTTCAAATGGTTTGACAACATAATCATTAGCCCCAGCTTCCATAGCATTTTGAACATCTTCTCCGCGACCAAGAGCTGACAAGACAATGACAGGTGTTTCTTTAAGGTCGGTATTGGCGCGAATGATTTTGATCATTTCAATGCCTGTCAGTTCAGGCATCATGATGTCTGCCAAAATGAGGTCTGGTTTTTCAGACATAGCTTTGAAAGAGCCTTCTTTTCCATTTTCAGCAGTGATGACTTCATAATCGTTGGCTTCAAGGCGGAACCTCAAGGTTTCCAGTAACATAACTTCATCATCAACAACTAAGATTTTATTTGCGGCCATAGACAATTCTCCTAAGAATAATAATATGTTATCAAAAGGGTGGTCAGTTGACAAGTTTAAAGTCGTTCTTGCCAAGGTGTTGATTTACGTATTATGAGGACGTAGTAACAGGCTATTTTATAAGGGATTAGTTATGAATGCTTTAAAAAATGTTAACGTGGGTGTCGTGCAAATGACTTGTTCAAATGATGTAGAGAAAAATCTAAGCAAGGCCATAGAAAAAATTGAACACGTTGCGGCACAAGGGGCTCAAATTATTTGTCTTCAAGAGCTTTTTAAAAGTCTCTATTTTTGCCAAGCGGAAAACAATGATCACTTTGATTTGGCGGAAAAAATTCCTGGGCCTACAACAGATAAATTTCAAGACCTTGCCAAAAAACTGCATGTTGTGATTGTGGCGAGTCTTTTTGAAAAAAGAACAACAGGTGTTTATCATAATACGACTGTTGTCATTGATGCTGATGGCGTCTATCTTGGGAAATACCGTAAAATGCACATTCCAGATGACCCCTGCTATTTGGAAAAATATTATTTCACTCCTGGTGATTTGGGCTATCAAGTATTTAAAACAAAATTTGCCAAAGTGGGGGTGCTCATTTGTTGGGATCAATGGTATCCTGAAGCAGCCCGTCTTACAGCCTTGAAGGGTGCTGACATTATTGTTTATCCCACAGCTATTGGTTGGGTACATACAGAAGAGGAAACAGAGCGTTCCAAACAATTGGCTGCTTGGAAAGGTGTACAGACAGGGCACGCTATTGCGAATGAAGTTTTTGTGGTCACACCTAATCGTGTGGGCGAGGAAGGCAATATCACGTTTTGGGGAAATTCATTTGTGGTGGACCCTTTTGGAGAGACTCTTTACCAGGCCTCATCAGATACAGAAGAAGCTCAGGTTGTAACCTGTGATCTTAATCGCGTGGAAGAGTATCGACGCGCTTGGCCGTTTTTTAGAGATCGGCGTATTGGGTCGTATGGGGCTATATCTAAAAGGGTGGATGATTGATTTTATTTTGGGCCGATGGGCCGAAGAGGGATAAACGCTAGACGCTAGACGATAGACGCTAGACCCCGCAAACCCCGCAAACGGGATAAACGGGGCAGGCGATAGATGAGTATATTATGACTAAAGAAAGTAAATACAGGTTGCCAGCGGAGTGGGAAGAGCAGGAGGCTATTATTTTATCGTGGCCTCATAATTTGGGGACATGGCCTCAAGAACAACTTGCGTTAGTAGAACAAACTTACTGTGCCCTTATTTCAGAGATAACAGAATACCAGCAAGTGTGGCTTAATGTACGTCATGAGCAAGAAAAACAACGCATTCAAGAGATGTTGCAGTTTGGGGCTGCTGATTTTAGTAACCTTGTTTTTCATATCAATCCCACACATGATGTTTGGGTGCGTGATTATGGTCCCTTGTATGTATTGAATGAAAACAAAAGTGTGCGGCAGATCGCCAAATTTAAGTTCAATGGTTGGGGCAATAAATACGAAGAAGCTTTTCTTAATGATAATGAGATTCCCTACTATTACGCAAAATACACGGATGCAGAAATTAATGATGCGGGCCATGTTTTGGAAGGTGGTTCCATTGATGTAAATGGACAAGGCTTGCTACTCACCTCAACAGATTGTTTGCTTAATGAAAATCGTGAACATGTTTTGGAGCAAACAAGCTTAGAAGAAATATTAAAAGAGCACTTAGGCGTTCAAAAAGTTATTTGGGCTTCTGGTCAGATTAAAGGTGATGATACAGATGGGCATATTGATGATGCGGCCCGTTTTGTTGCTGCTAATAAGGTTGTATGCATTTCTGAAGATAATAAAAACGATGAAAACTATGACGGTATTTGCCAGCTCAAAGAGTCCCTAAAGGGTATGACAGATCAAAACGGTGATCCCATTGAGGTGGTCTATGTTCCTATGCCAGATCCTGTTTATTATAACGAAGAACGACTCCCGGCAAGTTATGCTAATTTTCTCATTACAAATAAAAAAGTTTTAGTGCCTATTTACAATTGTGATAAAGATGGCCAGGCTTTAGATGTTATTAGTAGTTGTTTTCCAGGCCGTCAGACTATTGGTATTGATTGTACAACGTTGGTTCAAGGGTTTGGGAGTATACATTGTGTGTCTATGCAGGTGCCGGCGTTAGGTGTGGGGGGAAAGGCGTAAGGCTTAAGGCGTAGGGTATTATGACATGATTGACTATTGGCAATTGGCAATTGGCGATCAGCAATGGTAATTGCATATTGCATATTGCAAATTGCTAATAGCCAATAAAAAAATGAGATTTACAATATGAAGAAGAAAGTAAACAATATTCTAAAATACTTAGAGGAAGAGTTTGAAATTTCTAGAATCAAAGACATGTCGCTCAATGGTTTGCAAGTAGGCGAAGCTGATAAGCAGGTCAAAAAAATAGGGTTGGCTGTAGATGCGTCTTTATCCACGTTTAAGAAAGCTAAAAAACAAGGTTGTGATCTTTTGATAACGCACCATGGGTTGTTTTGGGGAAAAGAACAGGCTATTACAGGGACACATTATAAGCGTATAAAGTATCTTATTGAGAATGATTTGCCTTTGATTGCGCTTCATTTGCCTCTGGATCTTCATGCCAAATATGGCAATAACATTGAACTAGCCAGACTTCTTGGGCTTAAGAAAGTCAAAAAGTTTGGGGCTTATCATGGGGCAACCATTGGTTTCTCAGGCGAATTCACAAAAGTCATAACGCGCAAAAAATTTATTTCTTTGTGTGAGAATAAATTGGGTACAAAATGTACATCACTTGATTTTGGTAGCGACAAGATTAAAAAAGTGGGTATTGTATCAGGTGGTGGTTCATCAGCTCTTATGGAAGCCAAAGAAAAGGGCATGGATGTTTTGCTTACAGGTGATGGCCCTCATCAGAATTTTCACGATGCCTTAGACAGTGAAATCAATATTGTTTATGGTAGTCACTATTATACAGAAACAGTTGGCATTAAGGCCTTAGGTAAGGCTTTGAAAAAGAAGTTTAACCTCACTGTTGCCTTCCTTGATGTGCCAGCGCGGGTGAGAATCTAAAATTAATCTTGCACATAATTTTTTAGTGATTTCAATTGGACACAAATGTGTCCAGAAATGTCTCAACCCACACACCTTTCATAGAAAACTGCCGATAATAGTAGCATAGAATGATCACTATTACGTGTTTAATATAAAGGAATGATTATGCTGACTGTTTTAGCCCACCCCCCCAAACTACCCGTTATCCAAACAACAACGCCTATAAATTCAGCGACACAGCAACCTGGTTGTACTGATCTCGTTGTGACAACAACATCTCGAGTGCTTGATTTAGCGCGACCTCAACAAACAACAGCTTTAGTGCGTGCTACGCGTTTTATGGGAGAGCATAAGAAACCATTAATTATTGGTGCTACAAGCCTCTCAGCTGCTTTTGCTGCAGGATTTGGGGCTGAAGCATTGATTAACGCAGGTATTTTAACCTCAACAGCAGCTCATCTTGCAGGATTAGCTGTAACGGGAGTTGTGGGAGGGGCAACAACAGCACTTCTCTATGGTGGGAAACACATTGCTAGGGCGTATCAGGCAACCCGGGGAACAGTGCTTGCAAACAGATTTCTAGAGACACATAAACCAACACAAGAACAAGCTAAGCAATTACAAGAAGCACACCACAATGCCATGCCTTATGTGTGCGAAAGAATTACTGAACGCATTTTTACCACTGATCCTGAAGATCCCTACAAGTTAGCTGATGAACTTAACAAGCTCACTTTGTTTAATGGATATGGCGTTCATGTATTGAAAGAGATTGTAGTTAAAGCGCTGAGTGAGGAAATAGCACGTCCAGATATTGCTCAAAAAGCACTCCTCGCGCTTATTAAAATAGATTCGGAAGAATCTCGAGATGTCTTGGCGTTTTTGAGGACAGCGGCTGAGTTAGATATTTCTTTAGATCGTGATAAGATGAAATTTGAACTTTTTTTAGGAGCAGTAAGAGTACATAGAGAATTTACACCTGAGCAAATGGCAACCATCATCCATTGGGGTGGTTTGGGCCATACTTTACAACTTAGGGAAGATGAAATTGTAGCTCTATGGCCTCATCTTACAGATCAGGCTAAAGCAAATGTAGAACAAGCGTTATCAGAAGCCTGTGGTAAACTTATCATGGCTAGAAATATGCAAGGCATGGGCGGTATTAGCAATACAGTCTTAAAAGATAATATAAAAACATATTTATTATTTCTGCAAAAACAATTTGGTCAAGACCTTTTCAGGAGTGTGTCGCACTATATTTATGTTAGGGATGCTGCTCAACGAGTTGGGGTTTTGCGTTATGCAGAAGCCTTAAGTGAG
>JAHJDR010000007.1 GCA_018812345.1 bacterium
AACTTTGTAGAGATCTTTTAAGTGTTTAGCAGCGGCTCGTGTTGAGGAAATAAGATCGCGTCTGTCATCTACGAAAAAACCATTGTTAAGGCCATAGAGTCTCCCTGTGCTAGAAATAAATTGCCAGGGACCAACAGCGTTGGCATGAGATCTTGCTGTTGTATTAAAACCACTTTCAATCATGGCGAGATAAATAAGGTCTTGGGGAACTCCTTCTTCTTTTAGAATAGCGCTTACAGTTGGTCCATAGTAGCCAATTCTTTTAATCCACTTGGCAAATGATGGACGTAAATTACCATTGAAAGTAGCAACCCACTTCTTGACGCGTGCATTTTGAGTCATGGGAATGGAGTTTTTGCTAGAAGGACGCCATTCTTTTTCAGGGGAAAGTGTTAATTCACCAGCGCCAGCATAGTTGTAAGAAGAATTGATTCGTTTGGAAGAGTAGCCTGTACCGTGCGAGCAGCCTGTGGATAACAAGGCTAGGAAAGAAAGAAATAAAACTAATAAACCTAAAAAATTGGTTTTTTTAATCAAAACACAACCCCCTTGAGTTGAAAACACTGCTGTAGCGCAACAGTAAATCGTAGAATGATTTCACGGAATTATATATATTTTTCAGAAAAATGTCCATAGCAACCTGTGGAAAAGTTCCTCTCCGTCAAAAAGCTGGTATTAACTGCTAGAAAAAGAGAGAAATGTCAAATTTCCATCGCTTTTCGTTGCGGGTCGCTATGGGAATTTTCAAAAACTTTACCCAGAGTCAATAGGCCTCACGACCCAAATATTGAGGTAATATTTGGGCCGCAGTTAATAAAAATATTCCAGGGCTATATGTTATTTTTGTGAGTGTAAGAGGAGGTAGCCTTTCTGTTTATTGGCTGAGATTATATTCATTTGGCGTAAAGGGGTAAAAGGGTAAAAGGGTAAAAGGGTAAAAGGAGAGGCGTACGGTTTATGGCGTAGGGCGTAAGGTATGAGACCTTCTTATTCTGATGCGTGAGCGATTCTAACACTCTGAAATAACAACATTAATCTGATGTTGTAAAAAATGGAATCGATAATTCCAAAAAACCATGTAAAATGGAATTATGTATACCAGAATCATAACTCTTAGACCAAAAGGACCATTAGACACACCCGAAGAAACACAAGGCGCCGCTTTAGAAACATTGTTGTTTCAGGAACTGCTGGCTTTAAATAATTATTTTGGATTAGGATACTCTCTTTATTATTGGCGAACAGCTACTCAAATTGAAGTTGATTTTGTGTTGTATGGTGAAAGAGGTATAAAGGCTTTTGAAATAAAGCGCACATCTCGTATGCGCAAAGAAATGCTGGGTGGCCCCTTGGCTTTTAAAAAAGATTACCCTATGGCTCAGTGTTACTGCCTCTATGGGGGAGATAAAAGATTGAATATTGAAGGCGTAGAAGTTGTACCTATTATTGAAGCCTTAAAGGGATTGAAGAGTGTTTTATAGGCGGTCTTTAAATTTGTTTGGCTTATAGGGGTAAAGGGAGAGGCGTAGGGCTTAAGGCTTAGGGCGTAAGGGGGAAAAGGCACTGAGCACTGGACACTGGGCGATAGACGATCCTATTTATCAACGTGTACAACTTCAGATTGTTTGCTTTGTTTAATCAGATCTTCCCAATCAGATAGGAGATAAACTGTTTTTTGCAACTCATCCCATTCTTGATCCGCTGTTGTGGCTACTTTTTGTGGGTGTTTATCAATTTGACGATTGAGGAGAGTCATAGCGCCATGAGCTTCTTTATATAAAGAACAGTCATAGGGATACTGATAAAAAAGAGCGCCTAAGATTTTATTGAGTTCTTGTAATATTGTGGGGCGTGCCATGAGCGGTACATCAAAATTAAGCATGTGCTTTATTTGAAGAAGTAGTGGCAAAACATTTCTTTGTTCCAATAAGCAATCAACAATATCATTACAAAGATTAATAGGATTGTCTGAAATTGTTTTTTGATTTGCTGGTTTGGAAACGATTTTTTGAATCCCTTTTACTTCTTTTTGGGGTACAGAAGTGATGTGGCTCAAGTTGGTGGTCAGATTAATTGTTTTTCTTTTCATAATTCACCTCACAAATTTTCTACTATTTAGTAATGCAAAGGGCATGCCAAAAATAATAAACAAGAAAAAGCTTGTAAGCATAAGAAATGAATCATATAAACTTGAAGTCAATAGCGTTGTGTCACATAATTTATATAGCAATATTGATAATTTATCGTCGCGCTTATCACTTTGATAACGTTTTGATAAATGCTATTAATATATAATAAGTAACTTTTTAGAAGAGGTCTTAGGATCTTGGGAAAATATCCCAAGACCCCAAGATCCTATTGATCCAAATTGAAATATTTTAAATTTAAAGATTTTTTCACATCACTGAATTTGTTCTTATCGTTCTATGCTGTTGTGCTCGCTTTTGAAGGGCGGTTTGAATTAGGCTCTTACTTGCTTGTGTTTAATGTTCTTGTTCTCGATATTGTCGATGGCTTGGTGGCAAGACTAACCAAAACAGGAAATGAATTTGGAAAACATTTTGATAGCATTACTGATTTTTTAGGTTCGAGTGTTGTTGTTTCTTTCTTTATATATATAGCTCTCAAGAATGAGAATATCTATATTGCCATTGCCTGTGCTTTTCTTTTCTTGCTTGTGGGTGTTGTTCGTGAAATTCAACAAAGACTCGAAAACATATCACATAAAGGGTACTTTGTAGGTTTTCCTCGTAATGCAGCCGCAATATTAATTGTGGCCTTCTTTAATACAACGCTTTACGATTTATCACCTTATATTCTGATCCCCTATTTAGCGCTATTATGTTTCTGTCAGCTATCACACATTCCTTATGTGGGTAATGATAAGAAAATTCTTTTAGAGCATCCGAGAATGAAATTCTATTTGTTAGCCGCTCTGGTTTATTTAGCTGTGAATAGCTATTTTGGTTTTTTCTGGAATGTGATTTTAACCTACATGTGTTGTTTTTTATTAACACCGTACTTTGTTACACCACGAGAGGTGTGGGATGGGATTAAAGAACAACAATCACGGCTTAAGGCATAAGGCTCAGGGCGTAAGGCTATTTATGAAAATCATAGTTTGTGAAGATCATAGAGACATTTTGTTCAAAAAGGTTTTTGCCCATTCGGTCTATAAACAAACCCTCTTATATCAATACAAAGTTAATGGCATCACTGACTTCACACTTTCCGGCCCAGAAGGTATTCTTAAGATTTTAAAAGAAAAGGTTTCAGAGGATTGTGATTTAGAGTCATTAAGTATTTGCTATCTATCCAGCGACCCCGTGAACCCGCGACCCTGCGACCCAGCCCTAAAACAGTTATCTATTACGCTAGACGTTAGCACGCTAGACGCTAGCACGCCCATTAACCGTCTTCACTATTCCCCAACCTCATATATAGATATCAACTCCGATCAAGATATTAAAATTTATCGCAAAAAAAGAGCCGGAGAAATTCTAAAAAACACCCAGACGCCAGTTGCTAAATATATTAACAAACGTATTTCTATTCCTTTGTCCTATGTTTTAGCCAAACAAAAAATGAGTCCCAACATGATTTCAGCCATTGGTATTTTATGGGCTTTTATGGGCGCATTTTGTTTATTAACTAAAGATTACTATGTTTTGGGTTTTCTTTGTTTTCAAATAAACTCAATTCTTGATGGTTCAGATGGTGAAGTGGCACGATTCAATTTGGCCTTTAGTGACTTGGGAAAAAAGATAGATGTTTACTGTGACTATGTGACGACAATTTTAATTATTATTTTTGAAGCCATTGGCTATTATATGTTAGTTCCAAAACCTTGGGTTTCTGCATTAGGTGTTGTTAATGTGCTTTTACTAGCCCTCATTGGCTTTGTTTCTATAATGGCACAAAAGAGAGCTGCTGGTCAGATTTCCATGAATGATTTGGAAGTCATGTGTCATGAACGGCTTCAAAAACCACAGTCACTCTGGGATTGGGTGAGCCGCATCTTCTTATTTATCGGCCGCCGAGATTTTTATATTTTGTTCATTTTTATTTTAGCTCTACTAGGACAATTCGCAGCAATACATGTTTTCTTATTTATAGTTTGTTCTTCCTGGCTTTTATTAGCTGTGTACACTTGTCGATTAGCGCAACGACAGACGCTAGACGCTAGACGCTAGACGCTAGACGCTAGACGTTTGTTCCCCATACTATTTTTTAAGCAACACTCCACACCTAGGACAGTGATGTTTTTTGGAAAAGTTGCCCAGATAGCGATGGCAGTTAGGGCATTTTAGAGTCGCTATGAGTGGTTTAGCGGCTATGACAAAAATGCTCAGTAGCATGGCTGTAATAATGGGAACGCTTATGCGTGGAACGTGTATTGTATAAAGAGCGAGATAAATGATCCATAAAGATAACACAACAGAACCAACCAGTAATGTGATATACGGTTTTGCTGTTTTATTAATCTTTGAAAAAATAAAGGTGAAGTCCTTTTTGACTTCTTCAATGTGTTCTTCCAGTTGCTTAATTTTACCTTCTCGTTCAATCCGTAAGTTAGTGCTTTGTGCCTTACGATATTTGTCATTGCTGGCTAAGATAACAAATTCACTGACAATTTTATCTTTGCTGTTACCAAAGTTAGCCATGAAATCTTCAAAAGTAAAATCTTGGGTAAATAAGTTTCGCGTACAATCAGCGACAAATTTACGATAACAATTAATTTGTGCTAGTACGTCAGAAACACATTGTCTTGGATCACAATATAAGACTGTTCTCATGCCTATCGCTTTGGCTGGTATGAGGTTATCTTGGTCATCATCAATGAAGATAGTTTCTTTGCTGTCGAGTTGATATTTGTCCAAAAGGAATTTGTAGATTTTAGGGTCAGGTTTCGTGAGGCCTGTCTCACAAGAGATAACTTGGCCATTAAAATACTTAAAGAAGGAAAATCTTTCTCGTAAATACTCGATGGTTTTTGTGTGCATGTTAGATAAACAATAGAGGTGATGTCCTTTTTCCTTCAATTGTTTAATGAGTTCAATGTTGTCTGATAGGGGGGTGAGATGTGCCATGTAAGAGTTTAGAAAAGTCTCTATTTCAGCAACAGTGGCGTTGGTGCGCTGCGCTGTACGTTGAGCCACATCTGTAATTTTAAGCTCACCGCGATTAAGACTATGCCAGTCTTGATGTTTATAAAGTTGATTATAAACATTCTTGCTTTTTGCAGAAGTCTTAAAAGAAGCCAGAAAAACTTGGGTTGCATTCCAGGAAAAGAGAACACCGCCTAAGTCAAAGATTATATTCATGAACGTGCTCGTTTCTGTGGTTTTCGCTGTGTTTTTTTAGTGGTTTTTTTTACAACTTTTGCGGCTGTTTTTGTAACAGAGATTTTCTGGATTTTCTTTGTTTGCTTTGTTTTTTTATGGCGTTTCACTTTTTTTAGTTTATTTTTATTTGTTTTCTTTTCGGATGATTGCATTTCATTCCAGTTTTTATTTTTTAATAGAAAAAAAGGAATGAATAAGGGGAAAAAACCAATCCATGAAGATATATTTCTCACTTTACAGAAGTCTTCAGGATACCAAAGGTACATTACGGAGACAGCCGAGACGATAAAAATGGCCACGTAACCTAAATACAGTTTTCGAACAGGCATTTCAGGTAGTTTCCATGGAGCATATTCCAAAACATAGCCAACACCCAGAGCAAAGAAAATCGAGACAGCAAATGCGGCAATATAATTTTTTTGAAAAATGAATATAATGGAAACAATTGGTATCCATATAAGGGCTCCGATGCAGGGATAAATCCAACATTTTTTTTGATTGGCATCACTCATGACATTGCCTTTGTTAAATATTTAATTATCCATAAATGCCTGACAACAGAAATGTTCACAACCATTAACCCTATTCGAAAAAAAAATCAAATATTCTGATAGGTTAAGATTTTTTATTGCATCATCCGTTAAATGAGGCATACATCTTTACTGTCAATGCGAGTGCGTGTAATTTATTAAGTCTTATAAAAGGCGAGAGAGGCCAGCACCGCATAAGGGAGAATCTATGGAAAACACTAATGAAAACATTCATGCAGAACTATCAAAATTAGGTATTGGTCACAAAATAAAAGCTTTAAGAGAGCAAAAGCAAATTTCACTTGAGGATTTTTCGGGCCAAATTCATGTCACAACTGTTCTCATGGCTCAAATTGAAAACAATGTCGTGCCGCCAACAATTGCCACTCTTTTAAATGTTTCTCAAATACTGGGTGTGGGGATTGATTATTTTTTTTCTCAGCCAGATGTGATGAGAGAGATTGAAATCACACGTAAGGATGAACGATTACACGTGCCGAAAAGTCGTGAAACAGATTCAGCAAGATTGACTTATAATTATCAAGCTCTTTCCTATAGACTCAAAGGAAAGAGGATGGAGCCGTTTATTGTTGAATTTGATACAGAGACAGAAGAAAAGCTTGTTCCGCTTTCTCATAAAGGAGAAGAATTTATTCATTGTCTTGAGGGAGAAATTGAGTTTATTACTGATGAAAAAACACTTACGTTGCAACCAGGTGATTCCTTGTATTTTTACTCCAGTGTGCCGCATGTGCTCCGTGGTATCGGTCCGGGAAAACCAAAGGCGTTAGCTGTATTATTACCAGAAAGCTAGTGTATATAGCTGTGTTGTTTTAGTTTGTTGCTGTTTTGCAAATCCAACGCACGACGCACAACGCACAACGCACGACGAAATTATGATAGAAATTCGAATTCATGGTCGTGGTGGACAGGGGGCTGTTATTGCCTCTAAGATCTTAGCGTGTGCTTTTTTTGCTGAAGGCAAATTTGTTCAAAGTTTTCCTAAATTCGGTGTGGAAAGACGCGGGGCTCCTGTTGAAGCTTTTTTGCGCTATGATGATAAGAAAATTTTACTCAGAAACAATATTTACACACCTCATCACCTCATTGTTCTTGATCATACTTTGATTGAAGCAACAAATGTAACAAGTGGACTCCAAAAAGGGGGCTGGATTATTATTAATAGTTCCAAAAAACCACAGGATTTCTGTCTGCCTGATTATAGGGTGGCTTGCGTTGATGCCAATGAATTAGCCATGAAATATAAACTGGGTTCACGCAGCTCTCCTATTGTGAATACCGCTATATTAGGTGCTTTTGCTAAGGCAACGCAAATGCTTAAGATTGATTCTATTGTTACGGCTGTCATTGATGAGGTGCCTATAAAAGCAGAGGACAATGCCCAAGCCGCTAAAGATGCCTTTGAACAAACTACTATTTGATGGAGTAATGAGACATGTCAGATCATAAACCGATTGTATATAAAAATTGTGAAGATGTACCGGCTGTTGTAATGTCAGAAGCCTCTATGCTTTGGAATAAAACAGGTGCTTGGCGTTATATTAAACCGAAGTATTGTGATAAAGTTCCTCCTTGTAATCAAGGTTGTCCAGCGGGCAATGATGTTGAAAATTTTGTACGTCTTGCAGAAGAAAAAAAATACAAGGAAGCATGGTTAAGTATTAAAGAAGAAAATCCTTTTCCACGAGTTTGTGGTCGTGTGTGTTATTATCCTTGTGAAACAGCCTGTAATCGTGGCCAATTCGATCGAGCTGTATCTATCAATGCCTTAGAGCGCTTTATTGGTGATTATGTTTCAACAGATACGAAAATTGAACGGTTGCAAAACGATTCTGGGAAAAAAGTAGCTGTGGTTGGTTCTGGCCCTGCTGGTTTAACAACAGCTTATCACTTGGCTCGTTTAGGACATGGTGTTCATGTTTATGAAGCTGATGAAAAACCTGGAGGTGTTTTACGTTATGGGATTCCCGAGTATCGCCTACCCAAAAAAGTGCTTGATGAAGAAATTCAAGACATCATTAATCTTGGTGTCACCATTGATTGTAATAAGAAAGTTGGGGAGACTATTCAGTGGGAAGCTTTATTAGATTTTGATGCGGTTTTTGTGGCAACAGGAGCTCATAAAAGTCGTAATGTGGGTATTGAAAATGAAGAGGCTCAGGGCGTGATGCCTGGCCTTGGATTTTTAAAGAAAGTGGCTCAAGGAAAAAAGGTACATTTAGGACCGCGCACAGTTGTTGTTGGCGGTGGTAATACGGCTATCGATGCGGCGCGTACAGCCATGCGTTTGGGATCACAGGTTACGATTCATTATTATCGATCTCGCAATGAAATTCCCGCTTTTAAGGAAGAAGTTGATGAAGCGCAAAAAGAGGGTGTTCACTTTGATATGCTATCAGAACCTGTACGCGTTCTTGTAGATGGTGATAAAGCAACGGGTATAGAAATGAGACGAACTCGTTTAGGGGATCCTGATGAATCTGGCCGCAGACGACCTGTTTCTGTTGAGGGTAGTGAATACTCTGTTGACGCAACCACTATTATTATAGCGATTGGTGAAGACACGGATTTAGAATATCTACCTTCTGAAATCCAAGAGGAAAGAGGGCGCGTTATTGTTGATGCTTTTGGGGCAACAAGTAGACCTGGTGTATTTGCTGGTGGTGATATGGCTATTGCTAATCATAATGTTGCTTATGCTATTGGCTCCGGCAAAGCCGCAGCCATCGCTATTGATGCATATCTCAAAGGTTCACATGTATCAGATATTGTCGCGCAGACAACTATTGGAGAGTATGGTGCGATGTCCATGTCTCATTATATTGAAGCGGGGCGGGCACATGCTAAAAATCGTTACACCAAATCAGTTGTTTCCTATAACGATATTAACTTAAATTATTTTGAAGAACAAGAGCGCTCCAAGCAAACAAAACTTGAGCTCAGTGAGCGCCATCAGAATTTTAAAGAAGTGCACCAGGGTTTATCTGAAGATCAGATACAGAATGATGCGCAACGTTGTTTTCACTGTGGTGTGTGCACCATGTGTGATACGTGTTATATTTATTGTCCTGATATTGCTATTGAACACAAAGGTGATGCCGCTTGGGGCTATGATATTAATTTTGACTATTGTAAAGGCTGTGGCATTTGTGTGCATGAATGTCCGCGCAATGCCATGATGATGGAGGATGAATAATGAAAAAAGTTCTCATGGGAAACCATGCGGCAAGTTGGGCGGTTAAGCTTGCAGATGTGAAAATGATTGCTGCCTATCCCATTACACCGCAAACACAAATTGTGGAAGAACTATCAGAAATGTGTGGTTCAGGCGAGCTCAAAGCAAAGTTTTTAAAAGTCGAATCAGAACATTCCGCAATGGCTTCGTGCATTGCTGCTTCTAGTGCGGGTGTACGAGCCTTTACAGCGACATCTGCTAATGGTCTCGCCTTGATGCATGAGTTATTGCATTGGGCATCTGGCGCACGCTTACCTCTTGTGATGGTTAATGTGAATCGCGCGATGGCTCCTGGATGGAATATCTGGGCCGATCAATCAGATTCATTATCTCAAAGAGATACGGGTTGGCTCCAGTTATATGTTGAGGATAACCAAGAGGTTTTGGATACTGTCCTGCAGGCCTATTATATCGCCGAAAAAGTCAACTTGCCTGTGATGGTTTGTTATGATGCTTTTTTCTTAAGTCATACTTATGAGGCTGTTGACATTCCCGAAAAACAAGCTGTTCAAGATTGGTTGCCACCGCACGCTCGCGAAAATATTCTCAACACAAAAGATCCTCGAGCCTTCAATGGGCTTGTTATGCCTGATGTGTATATGGAGATGCGTTACAAATTACAGCAGGCTCATGAGGAGGCTGTTGCTGTTGTTAAAGAGGCTGGAGAGAGTTTTGCAAAGGCTTTTGATCGTTCTTATTCTACGATTGAAACGGTTTATTGTGATGATGCTGAGACGGTTCTCGTAACAAGCAGCTCCACAACAAGCCCGGCGCGTCTCGTTGTTGAGGCTTTGCGAGAAAAGGGTATGAAGATTGGTTTGATGAAAGTTCGTTTGTTTAGACCTTTTCCTGTTGATGATATTTGCCAGGTGCTCTCAGGAAAGAAAAAAGTTGTTGTGATTGATCGTAACATCAGTTTTGGAAAAGGCGGCATTTTTGCTGATGAAATTCGCGGTGCCATTGCCAATGATCCACAAGCACCCATTATTTTTGGTTACATCACAGGCTTAGGTGGTCGTGACATTACACCAGAACTTGTAGAAGATATTGTTATGGAAGCAGAAAAAAACGAACGTCCTGAACGTCTCGCTTTATGGAAAGGATTAAAATCATGAGGATGAAAGCTTCAGAAGAATTAATAACATCAGGTCATTTAGCGTGTCAGGGCTGTGGGGGAACCATGGTGATGCGGCATGCTTTACGTGCTTTAGGTGATAATACAGTGGTCGTAATACCGGCCTGTTGCTGGACGATTATTGCTGGTCAATTTCCTTATAGCTCCTTACGTGTTCCCATTTTGCATACTGCCTTTGAAACAGCTGGCGCGGCGGCATCAGGTGTGCGCGCTGCTCTGGACATTCAAGGAAAAGAAGATACGAATGTGTTAGCTTTTGCTGGTGATGGAGGGACTTTTGATATTGGGCTACAAAGTTTATCTGGTGCTGCTGAACGTAATGAAGATATTATTTATATTTGCTATGATAATGAAGCCTATATGAATACAGGTATTCAAAGATCATCAGCCACACCTGAAATGGCATGGACAACCACAACGCCATCAACGCGCCCCAAAAGTGGTCCGAAGAAAAACATGATTCAAATTTTAGCGGCTCATAAAGCACCTTATTGTGCGACAGCAAATGTGGCTTGGCCAGAAGATCTTACAAATAAGGTTAAAAAAGCCATGACCATTCGTGGTACAAAATTTATTCATGTGCTTTCACCCTGTCCTCCTGGGTGGAAGATTTCATCTGAATACAGTATTGAAGTTGCGCGTCTTGCCACACATTGTAATGTTTTTCCTATCTATGAAGTGTATGATGGCGAACGCTACCATATCAATATTCAACCAAAGAATATTCCGGTAACAGAGTATTTAAAGGCTCAAGGACGATTCAGGCATTTAACTGATGAAGAAATTGAGCATATTCAAAAGCGTGTTGATTATGAGTGGAAGATTTTATTGCAGCGAGAAATGACAGATTCCTATCATATGAATATGCCAGCTTAGACTTAAATTAATTTTTGCGTATTCTGTTTGTGCTGACCCATTCATCCCAGCTATTATCATAGCCATCATAGTGAATAAGGAACTTGCCCTCTTTGACTTCTTTAACTGTGGCTTTAAACCAAGAGTTTTTCCATTCAACCTGGACTTTTTCACCTACAGCAAAAGCGGCAACGGCTTTCTCAGAGGTTCTGATGCGCGTTGTGCCTACCCATTCATTCCAGCTGTCACTCCAACCAGTATAATGGATGAGGTATTTGCCGTCTTTGACTTCTTTAATGGTTGAGGGATACCACTTGCCTTTCCATTCTACTTGTACTTGATCGTTAGCAGTATAAACGGTTGCACTTGTTGTTTCCGCAGGTGCTTTTGCATAGGCATTAACATGAACAATAAGAGCTACAAGTAAAAATAGATATAAATAAAAACGTTTGGTTTTCATGGGAACTCCTCTTTTTTTTAAATTGTTAAACGTTATTGAAATAATTTCATGTTTTGCAGAATGTATTTAAAATCTTCTTTAACTATTTGAAAATTATCTTCTTTTGCTTGGAAAACAAGTTCAAATGTTTTGCCATCATGGACAAACATTATTTCACGAACAACCTTTAAATCACTGGGATTTTTATAGGTCATTGATTTGCCTTTTACATTGTCTGGTAAGGTAATGCTTTCATTTTCTCTAATGAATATGGCACTAGGCAAGTAGGACTTTAAACTATTTTTTCTTTTGTCATAGGCTTCTTGAGCTGAGCTAACATTGTACCAGCTTTTTTTCAGGGTCACGTGCGCATCAAAATGTGTATTGTGATTTAGGCTGATGGAATATTTACCAGCATTAATGCTCCAGAGTTCATTAGGTGACGAGAATTCCACTTTTCGTGTTGTGTCAATAAGCTTCATGCCGTTTATCGTTTGAGCAGCAGAAGGTGTTGTCGCTTGAGCCAATACAGGTGATATAATAATTAAACCGGTGATGAGTACAGTAAAGAAGCTGAGTTTTTTCATAAGTTCCTCCTGAAAATAGCAAAAAAGAATTTAGAAAGAAGTCTGCTAAAAGTCCAGCGTTTAATCGGTTATCGGTTATCGGTTATCGGTTTTCGTAAGGAGCCTTTGTTTTTATCTGTTAGATATTGTTGCATTTCAAAAGGTTGGAGCATGAGGTCTTGATTGAGATCATAGGGTTTTTGATTTTTCTTTTTGGCTAAAGGATAACCAAAAAAAAGATGTGTTTGATAGAGCTTGTTTTCATGCCAATTAAGATAACCATCATCATTGCGGTCAAAGTGTTTCATAGTCCTGTCTTTGGTTTTGATTAATGTAGAATTGGCGTAGATGGGGGGCGTAATGAACATTAATGATAGGAAGAAAATTATGAATAGTTTACGTAGCATTTTTTGAACCGAAGCGCCAACGCACCGATGCTCCGATGAAAAACAATACACATCGGCTCATTGGTTCGCCGGCTCATCGGCGCACAGATTATAAACTCTGTCCTTTCAATCTAATCTTAATCATAACAAATTCGCCAATTTTAACATTTTGTTTTGATTTATATGTTTCATAGCCATTCTTTTCAATTTGGAGGCGATAATTGCCAAGTCCCAAATCAGATAAAATGAGCGGTGTAGTTTGTTGGACAAGGTTTTCGTTTATAAAAACACGAGCGTCTGCGGGCTCTGTATAGATATACATGACAGATTTAACAGGCGACAGGATTTTGAAAACAGAGTTAGCTTCTATGCGTATATCAACGGGTGTGTCGCTATTGATATTGGCAAGGACTTCTACAATCATTTTTAGGGCGCTGACTTTATTTCCTTGTCCTTGGTAAGAGCGTGCGAGTTGAATGGAAGCACGATGCTGGAAATCTTTGTGGCTACGAGCCCGTTCAAGGTAAGGAATGGCTTGTGTGTAATCCTTTTGTTGGTTGTAGACGGAGCCTAATAAATTATAGACTTCTGCTTTTTCTCGAGCAGAGCCGCCGAATTTAAGGGCGCTAATAAGTAGGTCAATGGCATTTTGGTGTTGTTCATTGCGGATTTGTTCTTTTGCCTCATTGATTAACTCACCCATTTTTGACGTTTTGAGTTCTATATTAGTTTCATAAATAGAATTTAAGCGCATCTCAATATCAGTGATGTGGGCAAAGAAGCCTTCTTTGGTGACTTTGAGTTGATTTGATCCTAGGGGAAGTCGTCCGTTATAAGGTGTTGTGCCCACTTTTTCACCGGCAAAGAAAATATCGGCACCTGGGGGATTTGATTTAATAATGGCAGGAAAAAAACCAAAATCCTTTTCATTAATATTCATTTCTAGAACAGAATTTTCTTTGTTGAGAACATGTTTTCTTTCATAACGTATTTGTGTGATGGGATTATCAGACCCTGAGACTTTGATTTTTTCTCTTAGCTCGACATGGTATGTTCCATAGGGAAGAAATATTGGTTTGCCATAAACAAGATTAGTAATTTTGGCTGGTTTGGCTTTTAACTTATCGTAGTCATAGTAACCTTCTAAATAAAACTCAGCTCTTCTGGGTATGCGGAGAATTTTCATGGAGCCAATGTCTGCACGAATAGACATTTCCAGTACGTCAATGTCTGGTTTTACTTTGAAATCAATTTTCTTTCGGTAAATATCATTGAGTTCTCTTAACTCAAAATCTGCGTAAAGAGTGTGTTGTGTGTTTGGTGATACCGTAATTTGTTTACGACAGGGCGTTGTGCAAATACGTTCATCTTTAAAGTAAATTGTAGCTGGCAAAGGCTCTGTTTTAGCATCAAGAATAACGACAAAATCTTTTATATTGGGATCTGTACTGGTTTTTTCAGTGTCTAAAGAAATTGGGGTAAAAGTGACTTCTGATTCGTTCTGCGTTTGGTCTTCTCCAGCCTCTTGACTTAGGTCTTTAGTCTTTGGACTCTGGTCTTCCTCAGCCTCTTGACTTAGGTCTTTAGTCTTTGGACTCTGGTCTTCCTCAGCCTCTTGACTTTGGTCTTTGGTCTTTAGTCCTTGGTCTTCTTCTACGTCCACAACTTCTTCAATGACTTCGTCATCAGTGGCCATTTCTGTTTCAATATCTTCTTTTTTGTTCATTTTATCATAGGTGATGAAAAGAACAAATCCGAGCACACAAAAGAAGAGGGCTATCATTGTAAATATTAATAAGCTTTTGCCTGTTTTTTGTTTTATGATTTCGCTTTCTTCAGGCAAATAAGAATTTTTATCAGCTTGCAGTTCTTCAAGGTCTGTTGGGGCTATCTCATTCATCTCCAAATCGTTTTTGTTCGTGTTTTCGAGATCTATGTTGTTGATTTGAATATCATCCTGAGTTTTAGACAGTGGTTCTGCTGCAATCGGCATGTCTTTAATTTCATCTTCTGAAAACTCTTGTAGGGCCAGACGTATTTCATAAATTCCCATTTTGATGACATCAAGATGGGCTAGGGGTGTGGACGAAGCTGTATCAATTTTAAGATTATTGATAAAGGTGCCATTACGTGAGCCTTCGTCGCGAATAATCCATGTGTTGTTTTGCAGGTGCAATGAGGCGTGATTCCTAGATAAAGAGGAGTCATCGAGCATAATATCACAGTCCTGAGAGCGGCCAATAATAAAAGAATCTTTGCTGGTTAATTCATATTCTTTGCCCTCTTCGGGACCTGTGATGATAATAATTTTTGGAAATTATGTTGCCATAGGTCACTAATAATCTAACTATGAGAAATCACAAAGTATTTTTCTAAAATGTGATTGACCAGTCTCGAGTGAGCAGCTAGTAAATAAAGCGTGCGTCACCATATCATTAAAATGATAGCAGTTTTTGCTCTAATCTTGTTTTTTTTGGCTCCCTTAGCACACGCACAAAATTGTATAAGCTCACCCAGTTTATCTGCTATGGATGCCAATTTTTTGCTCTATTTGAAATCATTAAACACATCTAAGCAAGATAAAATTGCCATTCTGCCATTTTTTGATAACCATGTGGGTAATCCAGATGATGTTTTGTATTATGGTATTCCCTTTCTTTTTTATGATATGTTCTCATCGCAAAACACGAACATTGTTCATCCTTATGTGAGTTTTAATGCCGTGAATACCATGGGACTTTCAGGTGAAAAATTAATTGAATTGGAAACCGTGCGTCAAGCAGCCAAGCATTTAAAAGTTAGGTACATTATTTTTGGACACTACCAACACTCCTTTGCCAAAACAACACGTCTGGTTATTAATGTGATGGATGTGAAAAATGATAAGGTGTTAGCTCCTGCCATGGAATTTAACACAGAAGTGAACGATTCTTTTTTTGATCTTTTTTATACAAATGTTTTGGAGGGCTTTAAAAGACTCATTAAGAAGAGAATTCTTCACACACCATCCTATAAAATGCCAACCATGCGTGCTTTCCGTTTTTATAGTAAAGGTCATTCTTATGCGGCTAAGTACAATAGACAAGATTTAGAAATTGCGGCTTTATGGTTTGAAAAAGGACTGAAGGAAAGTTTTCAAGCGTATGATGACGCGGCCTTAGCTTTAGCACGAGCTCATTTTATGTTGGCATTGATTGGAAAGTTAAATGGTCAGGCTTATGCAAAAAATTGGACAAGTGCTCAAAGAGCTCTCAGTTTTGTAAAGTATTCTTACAGAAAGCTCCCACAGAAATTTCTATTAACGCATAGATTTATTGAAGGACAAAACTTAGCAGCACAAGCTCTGACAGCCTATGTGGTCAAAAACTACGATAAAGCTAACCAGCAAGCTCAAGCAGGTCTTGGGTTTGTTCCTGAAGATGGCCATTTGCAAAATATTTATCAAGTAACTTTCAAGGGTAAAAAACCGATAAATACAATAGTGATTAATAATCCCATTTGTTTTTAATTATGGAAAATAAACAATTTATAACGTCCCTTTTTATATTATTTGTCATGATTTTTATATCTTGTGCAGCTGTGGCCAAACAAAGTGAGAAACCATCAGAGCGGGCCGTTATGCATAACAATAAAGGTGTGACAGCCCTCTATCAGGATGGTGACATTGATCGTGCTATTTTTGAATTTAAAATCGCGGCAGAATTAAACCCTAAATATGTAGAGGCCTGGAGCAATTTGGGGCTCGCGTACAAGCATAAGGGCCGTCTTAATGATGCTGTTGAGATTTTAAAGAGCGCGATTAAGTTGGATAGAAAATTTGCTTCGCCTTACAATACATTGGGAACTATTTATCTTTTACAAAAAAATTACACCGATGCCATACGTAGTTTTAAATTAGCGATTCGTTACAACAAAAAGTTTTCAGATGCGCATTATAATGAGGGGCTTACTTATATGGAAATGTATGGCTCCTATCATGACCAAAAACATCTTCATGCGGCAGTGACATCTTTTCGTAATGCTACCTCAATCAATAGCGATCACCCTTATGCTCACTATCAGTTAGCACGTGTGTATCAGCAATTAGGAGAATACGAAGATGCTATATTGCGCTATAAACTAGCCTTGGAAATTGATCCAAAGCTCACGAACGCCTGGAATAGCTTGGCCAATTTATATACGAAAACAGGCCAAACACTGAAAGCACAACAAGCACTCAATCATGCTTTAGAAACAAACCCCGAATCTACAGAATCGCATCTCAATATGGGTTTAAATTATCTCAAAGATGATAATATTAGAATGGCTGTTAGAGAATTCAATGAGTCCATTAAAGCAGACCCTACAAACGAGTTAGCATATTTTAATGTGGGTTATGCTTATTATAAATTAGCAGCTGATTTACAATCTCAAGGAAAAGGCTCAGAAGCGAATAAGTTTTTAACAGAATCGAATAATGCTTATTTGTCTGCCTATAAGCTTAAACCCAATTATCCTGAGGCAACGTATAATATTGGTTATAACTATCAACTTTTAAAAGACTATAATAGTGCGGCAAGCTGGTATGCGAAAACAATTAAATTACATTCTCGTTTTCATCAGGCCTATTTTTCTTTGGGTATGGTTTATCAGCTCTTGGGGCAAAATAAAAAAGCGGCTCAGGCTTTTTGTTCCTTTGTGAAACTCAAACCTCAGGGAATGGATACAGATGTGAATACAGCAAAGGGATTGATTGGCTCGTTAGGGGGATGTTGAGTGCGTGCTATCGTCTAGCGTCTAGCGTCTAGCGTCTATCGTATGGTGAATAATATTACGCTAGACGCTAGACGAAGGACGATAGACGTTATAAGTTGAGTTTGCATTAAAAAATAGATAGAGACTACCAACCCTATGTTAAACATTGTTGTTACAAACAGAGAAACCAATAAAAAACAGCAGTACAAGTTTGTCCAGCATGCTATTATTATCGGTAGGCAACAGAATTGTGATATCACACTGGAGTCAACACGTGTGTCACGACGACATGCTAAAATAACGGTAAATAAAGACCTTGTCGAAGTAGAAGATTTGGGTAGTGGCAATGGCACGGTTGTGAATCATCAACGCATAGCGGAACATAAAAAAGTACCCATAAAAAAAAGTGATCGTCTTCGTATTGATGAATTTGAAATTGAGCTTGAGTTAACGATTTCAAAAGATCCTTTAGATAAGGCTTCAAAAATTGATGTTACAGATCCTGATATCATTGAAATCAAAATGATAAAAAAGGTGTTGGGAGCTCTTGACCAAGATAAATTACCCGCTATTGTTATTGTGAGCGATGATTTTCCCGATAAAAAAGCTTTTTTTGAAGCAGGGATGGATGAACTTGATGTTGGACGTGATGAAACCTGTAGCTTAAGCCTTGATTCAAATGTGATAAGCCGCAAACATGCGATATTAACGGTTAAGTGGGGACAGTTTGTTCTTATTGATAAAAAAAGTAAAAATGGTACATTTGTAAATGGGGAACGCATTCAAGAGAAATCTGTTAAGGATGGTGATGAAATAGTTTTTGGCACTATCAAAGCCATTTTTAAAAATCCTAAAGAATTTGATATTGAAGCGATTACAAAGTCCATTTCTGATGAAAAACAAAAAGAAAGTTTGATCGCCATTGATGCTAATATTGCTCAAAAACAATCTGTTTCTGATGCGGCCAAAGCGTCTGTTAACATTTCAAAACAAAATGCACAACAAAAAGCAGATGCTCAAAGTGAACCAGAAGTAAAACCCGAAGAAAAAGGAAAGAAGAAAACAAAAAAATATGATGAGCAGGATATTCTTGGTGATATGGCAGATAAAGAATTTTTTGATGGTTCTCATGGTAAGCATCAAGCACGAAAAAAGACAACAGCGTTATCTCAAGCTAAAAAGCAGGCTTCAAAAATTACAACAACAGAATCACTCTTGTTTATGTTTGGGGGGGTGGTCATTATTATAGTCGTACTGAGTTTACTTTTTCTTTTTATGTAATAAACGCATGACAAAAATATTAGTTACAAATGATGATGGTGTGCTCGCACCTGGAATTAAGGCTTTGGCCAAAGCTTTGCGTCACGAAAAAGACACAGAAGTGATTGTGGTAGCTCCTGGCCAAGAACAGTCGTCTTCATCCCATTCCATTACTTTAGACAGACCTTTGCGTATTAATAAAGTTAGCAAAAATATTTATGCGGTTGAGGGAACACCTGTTGATTCTGTTTTTATGGGGGTGTGGGCTATTCTTAAAGAAAAACCAGACTTTATTTTTTCAGGAATTAATCGCGGTGGTAATCTTGGTGAAGATCTTCACTACTCAGGCACCGTTTCTGCAGCTGTTGAAGGCGGCATTATGGGAATCCCTTCAGTTGCTATCTCTCAATTAGGAGCAAACAAATTCAATTATGATAAGAGTGCTGCTATGGCTGTGAAGGTTTATCGTATGCTAAAAAAACATCCTCTTCCTGAAGGATTGATTTTAAATGTGAACGTACCACAAAAAGCAGACTTGAAAAAAATTTCTGTGACAAAAACAGGTAAACGTGATTATGGCGGGAAATTCATAGAAAATCGTGATCCGCGCGGAGATTCTTATTACTGGATTGGCGGGAATCAATATAAATTTGAAGATATAAAGAATTCAGATTGCAATGCCATTGTTGCTGGAAATGTTTCGATAACCCCCATTCGTGTTGATATGACGGCAAAAACTTATATTAGTAAAATGAAAAAATGGATTTAAATGTTTATGATGAGTCATAAAACAGATGACATATTTACAATAGCTCGTAAACGAATGATTAATGAACAAATTGTTGGTCGTGGTATTTCCAATGAAGATATTGTTCGTGTTATGAGTGATTTGCATCGTCACCATTTTGTAGATGAAGCGCTTGTTAACCAGGCGTACACAGATGCACCGTTGAGCATTGGTGAAGGGCAAACGATTTCCCAGCCTTACATTGTGGCTCTCATGACGCAAGCTCTATTACTCACTGGTCAAGAAAGAGTATTGGAAATCGGAACGGGCTGTGGTTATCAAACAGTTATTTTATCTAAAATGGCAAAAAAAGTTCATACGATTGAACGTTATAAAATGCTCGCTATGAAAGCACGGCAGCGGTTTATTGGGTATGGTTTAAAAAATATTGTCATGCGTGTGGGTGATGGCTCAATCGGTTGGCAAGAAGCGGCTCCCTTTGATCGGATTCTCGCAACATGTGCTTCGCCTAAGTCTCCTCAAATATTTCTTGATCAGTTGGCGCCAGCAGGTATTTTGGTGATTCCGTGTAGTGAAAAAAATGGTCATCAAAGCTTGATGCGTATTACAAAAAAGGAAAATGGTTATCGTTCTGAAAATCTTGGGGAATGTTGCTTTGTGAAGATGATTGGGAGACGGGGATTTAGGAAGTAGTTATTCAATATCCAATATTCAATAATGAATATCCATTTGAGTGTTGGCTATTCATTATTGGATATTGGATATTGAGAGAAAGTATAACATGACAAGAGTTTGCATTAAGAGCTTTTCAATTATTATATTCATGCTTTTTTTTACCCAATGTTCCCAATTCACAAGCATGTTTGGTGAAAAAGCCTACACATCACCAAAGGCAACAAATTCCCAACCAACAAATTCATCTACTAATAAAGGTTACACGCGAGCACCTATTACAACAAAAAAAGGTATATATTATTTTGTGGCTCCTGGTGATAGTTTAGCGAGTATTGCCCAAGCCTATCGTATAAATAAAGAAGATCTGGCGCAGATCAACAATCTGTTTGATTCTGAATTGTCTGTTGGGCGACGTTTATTTATCCCAAATCGTAGAAATCGTCATGACTACATGTCTGT